>WTKE01000086.1 GCA_011524525.1 Bacillus sp. (in: firmicutes)
AATAATACTAAGTTGTAATAATAAATCAACGTTCATAGCGTATTTTTAATCAAACATATTTACAAAGCAAAAAAATTTGCCGATCGGATTCGATCGGCTTTTCTGTAATAGTTAAATCAAGTAACTTCACATCCGTTATCATCACAAGACATACCGTTTTGTGTCTTTACTTTAGTGAACGACAATTCTTCTTCGACAATTTGTTGAAGAGCCGATAGAATAACATCAACTGGTTGCGCACCTGAAATAGTATATTTTCTATTGATGACAAAGTACGGTACGCTACGAATACCAAGCTTTGCAGCTTCACTTATATTCGAGTGTACTTCTTTACTTAATGCATCGCTTGCCAACATTTTCCGTACTTCATTTCGATCCAGCCCAACCTCTTCAGCCAAGTTTGTTAACGTACTATGGTCACCGAGATGCTTAGTTTCCGTGTAATTCGCATAAAATAATCGTGATACCATCTCTTGCGACTTGCCATGTTCTTTTGCGAACATTGCTAACCGGTGAGCATCAAACGTATTCGCCATGATAACAGATTCCATGTTAAAGTCGAGACCAATATCTTCGGCGCTTTTTTGAAGAAATTGATTTTTCATTTTAGCCTGCTGAAGACTCATACCATTTGACGTAGCAATGTCATAAACGCTGGAACCTTCTTTCGAACAGTTAGGTAATGTTTGAAAGCTATGATAAATTAATTCAACAGGATGGCCCAGTTTATTAATAGCATCTTCCAAATTCTTTTTTCCAATGTAGCAGAAAGGACACATAAAATCTGTCCACATTTCAATTTTCATTCATTTTCCTCCTTCCACCTTGTTTATTTTTGCTCTCAATAACTTTTATTTTTGCCTCAATTGGACTTCCATCACAAATTTCTGTATCTCTAACTCTAAAAACTGTAGAAGCTCTCGATCTATAGATACATCTCCGTTATTGTTGCGAGTAACTTGTGAACCAACGGTAAATACACCACCCATAATATTGCGTGATCCCAATGATGACAGAACCGGTTTAAGAGAGTAATCCATAGATAGTAAAGAAGCCTTGCTGCCTCCGATGAACAATGGGAGTACCGTTTTATCCTCTAGCCCGCGTTCTGGAATAAGATCTAGAAATGTTTTCAGAACCCCAGTATATGCACCCTGATAGACAGGACTGGCAATAATAAGGGCATCTGATTCACTTACTAACTTGTTTGCATTTACAATTGATTCACTATTAAATCTAGTATAGATGAGGTCCTCTGGTGGGAGTTCCGCAACATTAATCCGTTCAATTTCAAACCCATTTTCCCGTAAACGGTTTTCTGTATATTCGATGATACCACTAATCCGAGAAGTCGGATTAGGACTTCCATTAATGACTGTAATCTTCATTGTCCCCACCCTTTATTGTTCTATTGTTCGTCTATCCTGATGTCCTTCATAAATGGTCGCTTTCCACTCATCTACACGGTACAAATCGATACCTTCAACCCCTCTTAAATTAGGGTTTTTTTCAAAATATTTTTCAAATGCTTCTGTAGAAGCGTCAAATACTGCTTTCCCACTAAATCGGATTCGATGAAATGGTTTAGTCGGATGCATTGTAGCTACTTCAAAATGTGGGTTCGCATGAAGCTCCTTGTGAATAGGTCCTCCTTTACCTGTCGTGAAATAAGCGCTCCCTTCAAACTCCATGATAAATCCAATTGGTCTTACTTTTGGCTGATGCCCATCAATAGTAGACATATACATAACTTGTGCTTCAGTCAAATATTCAACAATTTCTGTAACTTTACTCATTATAAATTTCCAACCCTTCTTAGTTAACTTATCAAACAAAGGTTGTTTTTCCGTCATTTGTTTGATAAGTTTATGTTAACAAGATTAAGGTGTTCACTCAATCGCTAATATCCTTTGATTTGTTGGATTTCCAACATAAATGAAAGATATGTTGGACTAAATATTAATAGTAGGGAGAAGAACAGTTATGGATAGACGAATTCAAAAGACAAAAAAAGCCATTTTTGATGCTTTCATATCTTTACTAACAGAGAAGAGCTTTGAACAAATTACAATTAACGAAATTGCTGATCGTGCTGATGTTAATCGCAGTACAGTTTATTTTCATTTTGTGGACAAATATGATTTATTAGAACAGTGTATTGACACGCATATCGCTCATTTGGTTGTAAGTTGCTCTTCAGATACTCCAGAGGCACTGATGTTTCAAACATTCTTATACTTAGAGCAAAATTCTCAAGTCTTTACTACTCTGTTAAATGAGAAAGGTATTCCAGCCTTTCGGAATAAACTAATAGAAATGGTATTGCAAAGGTTAGAAAATCAAGATAATCACACTTCTGAAGATTCGGGCATTCCTCATGAAATAAGAAGTCAATTTTTAGCGTCAGCTGTAGTAGGTGTATTAGAATGGTGGGTTATGCAATCAATGCCCTATAAAGCTAGGGAAATGGTGGATTATTTCAATTTGCTAATGAAGCAGTTTCCTTTACAACATTAATTGAATTAGTCGTAAAAAAAAAGCCAATAAATTGGCTGATTTTTTGTTGCTTTCATTTCTATACCCCAATATAAATGTCCTATTATGAGTAATGCTAAGGGAAGTATTAGCGAAAATCTCAATAACTATCCTCAGTTAATATTAAAATTCCAAGATATTCTGAATCAGAAATTTCCTACACACTAAGAACGCATGAAATATCAGAAATATCTTAAATTTTGATTTAGTAAATAAGAGTTGTTATTTAGGGGATATAACAAAAATGAATGTTTTTGTTACACATACTAAATTGAAACAATAACTCTAATAATCTCCCATTATTGACGTAACAAAAATATGTAACTTTATAATTTGTAACTATATATCTTAACAAGGTTTTTGTTACACTTAAGTAAGGAGATGATAGAATATGAAATTCGGATATATGCGTGTTTCAACTGCTGATCAAAATTTAGATCGTCAAAAGTTCCAACTTGAAGAATTTGGGTGTGATCGCATATTTTTTGAAAAGGTTACTGGAACAAAGCGTGAACGATCTGAATTAAATCAAATGATTGATTACTTGCGCCAAAATGATACGGTAGTCGTAACAGATCTAACTCGCTTATCTAGATCTACTCAAGACTTGATTGAAATTACAGAATTAATCTCAAATAAAGGAGCTCATTTAAAAAGTTTGAAAGAAGCTTGGCTAGATACAACAACAGCACACGGAAAAATGTTATTTACAATCTTTGCAGGGATTGCTCAATTTGAAAGGGATTTAATATCTGAAAGGACTAAGGAAGGAATAGAAGCAGCAAAGAAGAGGGGAAGATATCCTGGAAGACCTAAAATAGATGATGAGAAAATTAATTATGCCTTATACCTTATGAAACAAGGAGTCAATAGAACAGAAGCTACCGAACGAGCTGGTATTTCCCGTATGACACTCTATCGTAAATTACAGGATAATAATAACAGTAAGGGACATTGAGGGAAGACTCTACTTTGCCCCTGGTTACAGCAACGCTGGTACTACCCCTATTAAACAAAAGGAGCAGCATACCTGTACTATTTGAAAAAGAAATCACATTAAGAGATTGTGAACCAATACACTTAAACAAACGGGGGCGTTAGTTTAACAAGGGTGTTGAGTCATGGTGAAAATTAAGAAAAACTCGCCAATTTACGACGAGTTTTTCGCGTTTTTAGAAGCCTATCCTTATGTTAAACAGAGCGCCATATGGCTGTGAATTTGAAAATAGTACTACAAAAGGAACTTTTTATGATGTGAAGGGCCTTTTATTGATTCTTGAATTCATTCGACTACTTTGAATTGACTCCTCTTTAAATCATTTTCAATTCTTTCCTTAACAACTCCTAGTGTGTCTTCAATTAATCTTCTATCATAATCTTCTGGCCCATTATATACGGTCCAAACCAAATGATTAAACGCAGCAGTTCCTCCCACCATTCTTTTTCCATTAAAGTATTTGTAATCTCTTTTCATAAAATCATCCTCCTTTTTACTCTATAATTTAACCAATTCCTAAGATATTAGCAGGGATTTGAGACCTCAGTATTACCAAGAGTTTTTCGGTAATCAACAAAATTTCAAAAAAAAAATCCAAAAGGCTGATATATCATGTGTTTATACCGTCTAATGAAAATTCTTCACATGGTGCTCCACCAACAAAAGGATCTAAAACAACTTTATAAGGGTCTTTTTTATGAAAAAATAGCAATGGTTCTAATTCTCATTCTTCTTCCCTTGTAAAGAACATCTACTTTGCAAACTAATAAATCGGCTAATTTAAAAGCTTTATCAAGTGAAGGAATACTTTTCCCTGTACACTTAAATTAAAGGTGCAAGTTAATTCAATAATCGGAAGGAAAAAGGTATATAGAAAGGGAACTATTTGATATACCGGATTAAAATAAGGAGAGAGAAGGCTATGAGTAAATCATTTATTGAACAAGTACATTATATTAGAATTCCTGTAAAAAATTTAGAACTGTCTGCCCAATGGTATAGAGATGTACTAGGGCTCCAGTTACTAAACGATACTGGGGAACTTGCAATTTTAAAAGTAAATGAGGGACCTTTCTTACTTATCTTAGTTCCTACCGAAGATGAAACATTTGCACATTTTACAATTGATAATGAACAAGAATTTAGCATTGGCTTTACAAGTCCAGAATTATCTAAATTTCATCAACACTTAATTGATAATCAAGTTAAGGTCGAGGATATAAAAGAAGATAATGGTCATGCCTTTTTCCATTTTTATGACCCAAATGGTAATAAACTTCAAGTACACTGGTAAGGTTATAAAGACCTGGTTAAACCAACGTACAATTAAAGTCCTGCTAAATGAAGAAGGAGCCTATTAGGCTTCTTTTTTAAAAAAATACCAATTTATAAGGATTAAGACAATTTCCGCGGCTATGAAAAATCGTGTCAGCTTTCCTATCACCTTTGTTGAGAAGAGTTCTATATTGCTATATTTTTAGTTTGTAGCAATGTTTTCTAGGGTTCCGCAATCGAATGATTGGCTGGTCCGAGAGAAAACGCATGTGGATCAACATGTACACGGAGGGATAAAAGCCCGGGAGGAAATATTATATTTCCTCCTGGGCTTTTATTTTTTAAAGACAAAAAGGGGGAACTTCCATGAAGAAGTGGATAGGAATGTTAGTTGTAATGTTAATCATTAGCTTGATGTCGGCATGTGGAGGGAATGAACCTGCAGCAGTGAATGAGAAGACAAAAATTAAACTTGGTTATAATGTTTGGGTTGGAAGTGCAGGTGTATTTGTAGCTGATGCAAAAGGTTATTTTGAGGAGAAGGGGCTTGAGGTTGAATTAGTGGAATTTGCGAATCCGACAGATGCTGCTCAGGCATTACTTTCAAATCAAGTAGACGTCGCAATTACAACATTAGATACACTGATTGTCTTAAAAGGTAGTGAGGCTGAAGATAATCCATTAAATATTTTTCACGCATTAGATGTATCGAATGGAGCGGATGGAATCATTGCAAAAGCTGAAATTGAGTCTTTATCAGATTTAGAAGGGAAAGATGTCGCAGCCACTGTTGGTGCAGTAAATCACTTTTTACTTAATTATGCATTACAAGAGGTAGGATTAACAGATGCGCAGGTGAATCTAATTAACATGGACCCTGATGCAGCAGGAGTTGCTTTAATCAGTGGACAAGTGGATGCAGCCGTTACATGGGAACCATTTCTATCTGAAGCTCAAGCCAAAGGAGATAAACTCCTATATTCAACAGCAGATGCTCCGGGTGTCATAGTCGATGTTATGGCAACGAGTGAAAAGATGATCAAAGAACATTCGGATGAACTTAAGAAGATGGTTGATGCGATCGATCAAGGTGTCGAGGCATTTCAGGGGGAAGAGGAAGGAACGGAACAAATTGTTGGAGATGTTATTGGCGTAGATGCTCAAGAGGTAAGCCTATATATGGATGGAATTGACTTGTTCAAGACAGCTGAAGCAAAAGAGTTATTAATAGCTAATCACACTGAAACGGAAAAGATGATTAAAGAAATTTCAGCCTTTTTTGTAGAGAAGGAACATATGGATAAAGCGATTGACCCTACTTCAGTTATTAACCCATTTATCTATGAATAAGGAGGCTAATGGAAATGGAAAATGTCCAAGAAAAAATGGCACTTTTGATTATAGATGCACAAAAAGGATTCATGGACTCGGTTTTTGATGTTGAGAATGCCGTTAACGTCATTGAAAGTCTAGTAGGTGCAGCAAGACATGCTAGTATTCCAATTATCTATACTCAGGAAATGCACAGAAAAGAGAGAGTTGACTTTGGTAGAGAATTGGATGGATCAGAAGACATTCATTGTTTGGAAGGAACGGATGATGTAGATTTGATTGACAGTCTGTCTCCTCAAGATGGAGAGTATGTTATTAAAAAACGTAGATACAGTTGTTTTTTTGCAACAGATTTAGAAATTTTGTTAAAAGGGCTGGGTGTAAACACATTAATTGTCTGTGGTTTTTTAACCGATGTTTGTGTGCATTATACATGTGTAGACGCACATCAACATGATTACCATGTGAAAGTTGTGTATGATGGAGTGAGAGGCTCAACAGTGGATGCCCATCATGCAGCATTACAAGCGATTAAATATTTACAAAGAAATTCAGAGATACATTCAGACCAATGGATTAGCTCTTTGCAAAATCAAACATTACTACGAAAATAAGTGAAAGGAGTCCATATGATCATACATAAAACAAACAATGTGACCGTTTTTCAAAGTGCCATGTTTCAATTGAATACAACAGTCGTCACAACAGAAGACTTAATATTGGTTGTCGACCCAGGATATCTTCCGTATGAAATTGAAAAAATTCGTCTTTATGTTGATAGAATAAAAGGAGATCGTCCTATCTATCTCTTTTTTACCCATTCAGATTTTGACCATATTGTGGGTTACGGCGCTTTTCTTGATGCAAAAACAATAGCAAGTGAGCAATTTGTTACTAATAATTTAAAAGAAAGTCAATTACAAGAGGCAATCAATTATGATGATGAATACTATATCGTGCGCCCTTACCAATTGGTATATCCTAGTATTGATTATATGATTAAAGAGGATGGCGAACGATTTCAAGTAGGCAACACATTGCTCACTTTCTACTATGCTCTGGGGCATAATCACGATGGTCTCATCGGAGTAATTGAATCTGAAAAACTAGCAATTGTAGGAGACTACCTTTCAGACATTGAATTTCCTTTTGTTTATTTTAGTTTTGAACAATATGATCGAACATTAAAATCCTTGAGTAGTATATTCAAGGAGAATCGTGAATTGACTTTAATTACAAGCCATGGCACAGTGACAAGTGATCAAAGTGAAATAATAAAACGGCTGAATGACTCTTATGAGTATTTAGAGTTTGTAAAAAGACAGGGTTCAGGAGAACAATTTGAGCAATTTATGAAAGAGAAAAATTATTTATTTTCATCTGTTTTCAGAAAGAGGCATCAGGATAATCTGAGGGTTTATGGGAGAGAACGCGATGTGAGTCGGTTGCAAAAATAGTTTTAAATGTAGAAGGAGCCTAATAAAAGGCTTCTTTTAATTTTTATCTTTTCTCCGCTCGTGGATAAAAAAATGATTTTCCGCATCTGGGACTATGAGGGTCCGTACTTAACGGATGGATTAGATTAAGCACCCTATCTGATAAATAGAGGTATTATTTATGATAAATTAGAAACTAGGAGCAGAAAGAAGACACATGTTAGGATTAAAGAAACTAAGTTTTATATATTGGAAACTTATTAAGCTAACTGGGGATATGAACTAACAAAAAAAGTTAAGTTAGAACTAATGTGGGAAGAAATTGATATTTCAGTTAGTTGGAAGAAACAAAACCAAAACGTGAAAGGGTGAACGATTTTTTGGAGTTGAATTTTAATAAAATTCTCAAAGAAGAATTAACCATTAAGGAAATAATAGAAGCATTCGAGACGGAGGTTTTAACCTCAAGAGAACTGGTATTGTACTATTTATATAGGATAGCCATTTATGACCAAAGTGGGTCCAAATTGAATTCTATACTGGAGATAAATCCTGACGCAATATTTATTGCAGAAGGTTTAGACCATGAAAGAAAAACTAAAGGAGCTAGAGGTCCACTTCACGGTATTCCAGTTTTGCTTAAAGACAATATCGAAACAAAAGATAAAATGCATACCAGTGCAGGAGCCTTAGCTTTAGAGAATTATTTGAGTACAAAAGATGCGTTTCTAGTTGAAAAACTTCGGGAAGCAGGAGCTGTTATTATTGGGAAAACCAATATGACGGAATTAGCGAATGGAATGTCTACAACGATGTGGGCAGGATACAGTTCAAGAGGAGGTCAAACGTTAAATCCTTATGGTCCTGGTGAATTTTTTGTTGGAGGGTCTAGTACAGGCTCTGCTGTGGCGGTTGCAGCCAATTTAACCGTATTGTCCATAGGAACAGAAACAGACGCGTCCATTCTTAGTCCTGCCATTCAAAACTCGGTGGTTGGGATTAAACCAACAGTTGGATTAATTAGCCGTAGTGGAATGATTCCTTTTACTTACACTCAAGATACCCCTGGTCCTTTAGCAAGGACAGTTACAGATGCAGCTATTTTATTAGGTGCTTTAACGGGTGTCGATCAGTTTGACCCAGCTACATATAAAAGTGAAGGTATCTCCTTTCAAGACTATACTGTCTATTTAGATTCAGAAGGACTAAATGGTGCAAGAATTGGTGTTTTTAATAATGCTTCTGAAAATTATTACAGGGATTCAGGTGAGTACGATGAAGACCTTTTTAAAAATGTCATTCAGGCAGTGAGAAGTAAAGGAGCAGAAGTTATCGAGAAAATAGATATTCCATCTTTTCACAGGGAATGGAGTTGGGGGGTTCCTATATATGAAATGAAACATGCATTAGGAAATTACCTTTCCCAATTGCCTTCTTACTTGCCTGTACATTCTGACAAAGAATTAATTGAATTTAATACTAGGAATGAAGAGAAGGCATTAAAGTATGGGCAGAATATGCTTGAATATAGAGAGGGCTTGCCACAGAACACATTGGAGAATCCAGAATATTTAAATGCAAAACTAGAAGATTTATATTTTTCTCAAGAGCAAGGAATCGATTATGCATTAAAAAAGTTCAATCTGGATGCAATTTTGTTTCCTTCGTACATTGGTTCTACTATCTGTGCGAAAGCAGGCTATCCTTCCATCGCAGTCCCTGCAGGTTATCAGGAGAATGGAAGACCCTTCGGAATAACTTTTGCTGGCGGTGCCTTTAGTGAAGGAACATTAATTAAGCTTGCTTATTCTTTTGAACAATCTACAAAATATAGAAAATCCCCACTCTTAAACAAGGGGGAGGATTGAAGCCTCTTTAGCTTGAATTTTCTGGTGGTCGGGGAAATAATTGGTTATTTTAAAATAGATAGTCTTATCCTTAATTGGGTAGCCAATAGGATTGAAATAAGCGGAGATTCTCCGGTTAGACTGCAGAATATGGCTTGGATGGGTGTAAATAAGCGGAGGATTTCCGATTAATCGAAGCGAAATGGTTCATTTTCCTGTTTTTAGAGTGAATAGTCGGAATTTCTCCGTCTATTAGAGCTATTTTTAGAGCTTTTTTGAAAATAGGGGGAATTTCTCCGCTTGTCGCAAATCCGCACATACGGGTCAAGGAAGGTCCGCTCTTTGATGGCAATTGCTCTTGAGCAGGTATACTTAATAACCACAAGTCTCTTATTGGTATAATAGAAAAGCAGTTGATATAGATAAAATCTACCAGCTGCTTTTTGGTTTATAAAAATACCATTCAGGACCGATTTTCGTTAAAATGAACATTGTTGATTTTCACAAATTATCACTTGTGTTTGATCATAAGTTATTAAGCATGATATAAGTGTAAAGAAGTAGAACATTTAGCTTTATATGAGAGTTTGAAGTTGTATTTATTGTGAGAGGATTTGAGTTTGAAATGATAGATAATTTTTGGCGTGACTTACCACGACCGTTTTTTGTACTTGCACCGATGGAAGATGTGACAGATGTTGTTTTTCGTCACGTAGTAAGTGCAGCCGGTCGACCGGATGTATTTTTCACCGAGTTTACAAACTCGGATAGCTATTGTCATCCAGAGGGCATGAAAAGTGTGCGTGGTCGTTTGACTTTTACAGAAGATGAACAGCCAATGGTGGCACATATTTGGGGAGATAATCCTGAATATTTCCGTCAAATGAGTATTGGCATGGCAGAGCTAGGATTTAAAGGCATTGATATTAATATGGGCTGCCCTGTACCGAATGTGGCATCGAGAGGGAAGGGGAGTGGCCTGATTCTTCGTCCAGACGTGGCGGCAGAACTTATTCAAGCGGCCAAAGCGGGCGGTCTGCCTGTTAGCGTGAAAACACGACTGGGCGATAAAGAGATAAGTGAGTGGGAAGAGTGGTTAACTCATATTTTAAAACAGGATATTGCGAACCTTTCTATTCACCTACGTACCCGAAAGGAAATGAGCCAAGTTGATGCACATTGGGAGCTCATTCCGGAAATCAAGAAATTACGTGACCGTATCGCACCAAATACGCTATTAACAATCAATGGTGACATTCCTGACCGTCAAGTTGGCCTACAGCTGGCTGAACAATATGGGATAGATGGCGTTATGATTGGACGGGGTATTTTTAAAAATCCTTTTGCTTTTGAAAAAGAGCCCAAAGAGCATAGCAGTAAAGAATACCTTGATCTATTAAGACTGCAGCTTGATCTTCAAGATCAATATGCGGAATTAGTGCCACGTTCAATCACAGGGCTTCATCGCTTCTTCAAAATCTATGTTAAAGGATTCCGTGGAGCTGGTGAATTAAGAAATCAATTAATGAACACGAAATCAACAGATGAAGTGCGTGCCTTGCTAGATAAATTTGAAAACGATAGGGACAGTGAAATGAAGTAACTCTCATAGCCTGAAACCTATTCCTTATACCAATAAAAAATTCAATCAAACGTTTGATTGAATTTTTTTTGGCTCTATTATTAAGCTCTTTGACTGTTGTATTACATATTTTATTCCAAACCGGATATCATTTTTTAAAAAAAGTATTGAGTTGTTAGACCTCTTACCTTTATAATGTGAGAGAAAAGTCTTCGAACAAAATGAAAGGGGATACAAAGGTGAAAAAGAACCAATTACTTTTCATCTAATTTTTTTGTTAATAGTTGTCAGACGTCTGATAACGAATATTCCAATAATAAGAGGAAAATAAAAATTTTTTAGACGAGTTAGTAAGCGCTTTCGTATTAATTCTATGAATATATGCTTTTTTACTTTTTACATTACTTATAGAGGTGAACATCATGAATTTATTATGGGGAATTTTTGGGATCTTTGTTGTTTTAGGAATCGGCTTTCTTTTATCGAATAAAAAGAAAGCGATTAATTATCGAACGATTATCGGTGGTCTAGCAATACAGCTTACGTTCGCGTTTGTCGTTTTAAAATGGGAAGCTGGGCGTTCTGCCTTGAAATGGTTCACGATGAGAATCCAAGATGTCATTAATTATGCGAACGAAGGACTTTCCTTTGTGTTTGGACCTTTAGCAGGTGCGGATCAATTGGGGTTTATCTTTGCCTTTCAAGTGTTAACTATTATTATTTTCTTTTCATCATTGATCTCGGTTTTATATTATCTCGGTATTATGCAGTGGTTTATTAGAATTATTGGCGGAGGATTATCAAAACTTTTAGGTACAAGTAAAGCGGAGTCCATGTCTGCTGCTGCGAATATTTTCGTAGGACAAACAGAAGCACCACTTGTGGTTCGTCCATTTATAGAGAAAATGACAAAATCTGAATTATTTGCCGTTATGACAGGAGGACTAGCTTCTGTAGCCGGTTCGGTCCTTGTAGGTTACTCTCTTTTAGGTGTTCCTCTTGAGTATTTACTAGCAGCTAGTTTCATGGCAGCCCCAGCAGGCTTGGTTTTAGCCAAGCTAATGATGCCGGAGACGGAAGAATCAGAGACTTCTCGTGAGTTTAAAATGGAAAAAGATACAGAATCGGTAAATGTGATTGATGCAGCGGCTCGTGGTGCTGGAGACGGATTAATGCTTGCTTTAAATGTTGGTGCGATGTTAATAGCGTTTATTGCATTAATTGCTTTGATCAATGGAATATTGGGAGGTTTAGGTGGAATAGTTGGCTTTGACTCTCTATCACTACAATCGATATTAGGTATATTGTTTTCGCCAATCGCATTTGCAGTAGGGGTACCTTGGTCTGAGGCCGTAGCAGCAGGTAGTTTTATTGGTCAAAAGCTAGTTTTGAATGAGTTTGTTGCGTATTCTTCATTTGCTCCACAAATAGAACAATTAAGCCCCAAAACGGTTATTGTTGTAAGTTTCGCACTTTGTGGTTTTGCGGACTTAAGTTCAATGGCGATTCTTTTAGGAGGTTTAGGTGGACTAGCTCCAAGCCGTCGGTCTGATATTGCCAAGCTTGGGCTTCGTGCAGTAATTGCTGGAATGTTAGCTTCCTTACTAAGCGCAGCAATTGCAGGAATGTTTATTTAAGTGAAAAGCAATAAAAGAAGTAACTGAAGTGATCAATCGAATTTATGATGCTTATCATATTTCGCAACAGCCCGATGAGTGGGACTGACTTTATTTTTATGAAAAAGGAGAATGAAGATGAAGGAATTACTTTTAAGTATGTTAGCAGGAATTGTAATAGGGGTTGTCTTTAAGTTTTTGCGTCTACCATTACCGGCTCCACCTGTGCTTGCAGGTGTGTTAGGTGTTTTTGGTGTGTACCTCGGTGGCGTGGCCGTTGATTTTATTTTTAAAACTTTTACAAACTCATAAAATGAGGTGATAAAGCATTTTCTTCAAAGGATTTAACTTAAACAAATAAGTTCCAAAAGGATAGGTGAAACGAATGACTAGAAGTATTGCAAACATGATTGATCATACACTATTAAAAGCTGAAGCCACAAAGAATCAAGTGGAAGTGCTTTGCCAAGAGGCAAAAACACATGGGTTTTTCTCTGTTTGTGTAAATCCTACTTGGATCGAAACGGCAGCCGAATTATTAAAGGATTCTGATGTGAAAGTATGTACAGTCATTGGATTCCCGCTAGGGGCAACCACTTTTGAGACAAAAAGTTTTGAAACAAAAGATGCGATTCAAAAAGGTGCGCATGAAGTGGATATGGTCATAAACATTGGCAAGTTAAAAGACGGTGAGAATGATGCGGTTGAACAAGATATCCGTGCAGTAGTGGAAGCAGCAGAAGGAAAAGCACTAGTAAAAGTGATTATCGAAACCAGCTTGCTGACTAAAGAGGAAAAGGTCCGAGCTTGTAAGCTTGCTGTAAAAGCAGGAGCTGATTATGTGAAAACATCAACGGGCTTCTCAACAGGTGGAGCAACAGTAGAGGATATAAAGCTTATGCGTGAAACCGTTGGACCGGAAATCGGAGTGAAGGCCTCAGGTGGTGTTCGAAACCGTGAGGGTGTAGAAGCTATGGTAGAAGCGGGTGCGACACGTATTGGAGCAAGCTCTAGCGTGGCGATTGTCCAAGGTGAAACAGGGAATAGTGGTTATTAGTTTGAATACTATTTAATATCTAATAGTAAAGGAAAAATTCAATCAAACGTTTGATTGAATTTTTTTCTATTTAATGTACTTAATTAAATAGAGAAAAATGAATAATTATATGATATTAACTTTGAAACTATGAATATAAATAAAAAAAGAGGGAATAATGATTGTAAGACCATGATAGGGATGAGGGATAGGAATGACTGAACAGGAGAAAATATTGTGTTATAAAACTACGATTATATTAGGTAAAGATACTAGTCAGATGAGGTTAAATGATATTATCGAGGAACTAGTTTATGTGATTGAACAAAAAAGTAACAAGAATACAGTACAAAGTATGGCTCAGAATTAAGAAACTGGGCGATAAAAAAACTGCTGATTCACGCGTCTAGGTTCAAGTGGGTCCGCACTTATAGGGTGGGGATGAGGTTAGGCACCTGAGCTGATTAATAGACGGAGCAATTCCGCTTAATTAGTAATTAGTATTAAAAAGGGCTTTAATAGAAGGAGAAATTCCGTCTATTGGCTTGAAAAACTTGAAAATGGGGGGTTTTTCTTTGCATAAGCGGAAAACCTCCTCTTATTTACCCCGAAAAAGAGCTCCATTCTGCATCTAACCGGAATATCTCCGCTTATCTTCTTACGATCCCAATACCACTTTCATTTCGGTATGGATTTTAAGAAAAGCACTTCAAAAGGGAATCCTTTTTTTGTATTAGTGAATAAGTGCTTGTTAAGAATTTGAGCAAATAAATATAAAATAATGTCCTACCAGAAAAACCCGGTTGACGAACTAAAAGATAGTATTGTAGTATAAGAAGATAATTGAATAAGACCTCACTTTTAACAGTGGGGTAGAGGCGCGATATTTAACAGTTTTTAGTGGAGCTTGAGAAGCAATGATGCTAAGGAGAAGGAAATGTCGCCGAAGTTTGTAATATTCTCGGTATTACATGCTGGGTCTGTAGTTAAGAGCTGCAGGACTGTCTCGATAAACTTAGTCGTTTATTGGGTTGTGCTATCTCATTTGGGATAAAAGAGGGGACTTTAGGACAACTATGTATAACGCGACCTGAGTTTATCTCAGGTCGTTTTTTGTTTTAGTAAAATATAGTTTATCAGGGGGAAAGACATCATCATGAAAAACAAGTTATCATTATTCATAGTTTTATTGGTTTCATCGATTCTTTTATTAGCAGGATGTGGGACAAGTAATGGTTCTGATTCTGGCTCATCAGAGGATAATACATTTAAGGTTGGTCTTGAAGCGGGTTATGCGCCGTTTAACTGGACTCAAAACGATGATTCTAACGGTGGAGTAAAAATTGATGGTTCTGCAGAGTATGCAGGTGGATATGATGTGGAAATCGCTAAAAAGGTCGCTGAAGGTCTAGGAAAAGAATTAGTGATTGTTAAAACCGAGTGGGATGGCTTAGTGCCAGCTTTAACTTCAGGTAAAATTGATGCGATTATTGCTGGAATGTCGCCAACAGCTGAGCGTAAAGAAACGATCGACTTTACGGATAATTACTACAAGTCTAACTTAGTTATGGTTGTGAAAAAAGGCAGCAAGTATGAAGGTGCTACTTCTATCCAAGATTTCAAAGGTGCGAAGATTACAGCGCAATTAAATACGTTCCACTACAATGTGATTGATCAAATTGAAGGTGTAAACAAGAAAACAGCGATGGACAACTTCCCGGCAATGAGAGTTGCTCTTGAATCAGGGATCATTGATGGATACGTTTCAGAACGTCCAGAAGGAGTTAGTGCATCAGCTGCAAATGAAAACTATGTGATGGTTGAATTTGAAGATGGTTTTGAAACATCAGAAGATGATACAGCGATCGCTGTCGGTTTGAAAAAAGACAGTGACTTAACAGAAAAAATCAATGAAATTTTAGCAGGGATCTCAGAGGAAGAACAAACAAGCATCATGGATGCCGCTATTAAGAATCAACCAGCAGCAAAATAGAATTCAGAAACCGGCTGTATGCACGCATACAGTCGGTTTTATACGGTAAGGAGGAGAAAAGATGAGTGTTGAGTGGATCATAAAAATCATCTCGGAAAACTGGCCTATGTTCCTTCGTGGTGCCGGTTTAACCCTTTTGATTTCTCTGATTGGAACGATTTTTGGAGCAATGATTGGATTATTAGCAGGCGTTATACGAACAATTCCCATGCCTGAACGTGGTGGGAAGAAAATACTTTTAAAAGTGATTAACCTCATTCTTTCTATATATATTGAGTTCTTCCGTGGAACACCGATGATTGTACAAGCCATGGTTATTTTCTATGGATCGGCATTAGCATTTGGTATCGATATGAATGTGTTTGTGGCTGCTATTTTTGTTGTATCGATTAATACAGGTGCCTATATGGCGGAAATTGTACGTGGTGGAATTGTTTCAATTGAAAAAGGGCAGTTTGAAGCCGCACATGCAATCGGAATGAATCATCTACAAACGATGTGGAATGTGGTATTGCCACAGGTGATACGAAATATTTTACCTGCAACAGGAAATCAGTTTGTAATCAATATTAAAGATACGTCCGTTCTGAATGTGATTTCCGTAACCGAATTATTTTTCGTTACCAAATCGATTTCAGGTAATAACTTTAGATATTTTGAATCCTTCTTCGTTGCATGTATGATCTATTTTGTGATGACGTTTATTGTGACAAGAATCTTGCTTTATATTGAAAAGAAATTAGATGGCTCTGATAGCTATACGGTTATTGGAAACGACGCACAAGTCGAAGTAGCTCAAAAATAATGAGAGAAGGAGGAGAGACGATGGAGAAAATAATTGATATACAGCATTTGAACAAATCCTTTGGAACTCATGAAGTACTAAAAGACATTAACTTTTCAGTAAATAAAGGAGAAGTAGTTACCATTATCGGTTCCTCAGGTTCTGGTAAATCAACTCTTCTTCGTTGTGTAAATCTTTTAGAAAAACCAAGCGGCGGAAAAATTATTTATCACGGTGAAAATATACTAGATGACAAGCATGATGTAGCGGCCTACCGACAGCATCTAGGCATGGTGTTCCAACAATTTAACCTTTTTAACAATCACAACGTTCTTATGAACTGTGTGGTAGGGCAAGTAAAAGTACTCAAACGCTCCAAGGAAGAAGCCGAGAAAGTAGCGATGAAGTACTTGAAGGTGGTTGGAATGGATAAATATATTAACGCGAAGCCCAAGCAACTCTCTGGTGGCCAAAAGCAACGTGTGGCGATTGCTAGAGCACTGTCCATGGATCCAGATGTAATGTTATTTGATGAACCAACGTCTGCTCTTGACCCTGAAATGGTCGGGGAAGTTCTAAAAGTCATGAAAGAACTGGCAGAATCTGGTCTGACGATGTTGATCGTTACGCATGAAATGGAATTTGCCAAAGAAGTTTCGGATCGAGTGGTTTTCATGAACCAAGGAGTAATTGCCGAAGAAGGCACTCCAGAGCAAATTTTCACTAATCCAACCCAAGAACGCACAAGAGAATTCCTAAAGCGTACGTTAAATTAATTTGGTTTAGGTTGTACTAGACCTCCAATTGTTAGAGGATAAATAGCAGTTGGAGGTTTTTTTCATTGTTTCCAGGTGCTCATGTGAACGTAAATGCCACTTAGATTCCGTTCAACTCATTTACGAGTGCTCATGGGACTTCAGAAACCACTCCATTAAAACCCCATTTCATATAGCTCTTCAAAATAAAGCTCTTCAAACTTTTTATTCAGGATTCCGTAATAATAGGCAATAGGCTTTTGTATGGTGCTTGCTTTGATTTTACTTATCATTTGTTTAAAAGAGTGCAGGGCCATATTTACCACGAGATCGGTTTGGCTTTCAAAATTATTACGGTAAGCAGCGATTTTTGCCATTTTCCAGAATTCCTCGATCTTTTTAGCCTCTGGAAAGAAGTATCTGACGACTTGAGAGAAGGAGTAAGGAACCAGATCGCTTGTGTAAGTGTAATCAAGAGGCTTGTTATTCATAGCCTCGGTAGGTTCGGATGAATCCATTTCTTTACGTTCTTTACTCTTTATATTTTTAGTTTTAGAAGGATTACTAGTTTTATTATGGTGGTTCAAATCATCATCCTTGGGTAGTCCGTTTGTAGGAAAAAGTTGAAAAACATACAGATTACTAGACTGAGAACCATTTTTTCTTTCGGTTTCATGAACGATTAACAGCCCTAAACCAATCGTCTTTTGAATCATTCGTTTGAACGTAGAACGTGAGATACCGTATCCGTTGTGGTCATCATAAATCGCTTTTAACACGGTCCCAATTTTGGCATTGCAAACGCCGGGAATTTTCGCAGCAAAACGAACGAGTCGCTTTAACCCAACTAGCTCTCCCTTAGAAAAATCATCCGTATGAACAGCCAACCACATTTCCATATGAGTATTAAATTCCTTTAAAGAAGAAAATTGAGAATACTGTTCAAATTGTTCAATACCGCCATTCTTTATACTCAATCCTGACACCATCCCTTTATTTTTTATATAGAGATGGGTGGTAAAAAAGGACAGGGTGGTTTATAGATATTTGTGAATGATTTTTGAACAGTTACGAATAAAAATGTTGTGGGGGTTGTGTTGCTTCTATTTTGTCTAAATTAAGTAACAGGACCGTAGTTTAATGATTGATATTGTCTACAAAAGATATAAAGAAAGGATTTTACGATGAATGCAAATAAAAAATGGCTTTCCATTCCAAAAGAGATACGAACTAGTCTACTAAGTAATGTTTGGTGTGGGAATTGCTCAGATGTAACAACGATTACTGCTTTTATAGTGGAAGAGGCTAATTTTGGTATTGTGTTAAAAGGTAAATGTAAAAATTGCGGTAATGATGTGGCTAGGGTGATTGAGGAAGATTGAATAAAGGAAGCACTCTAGGGTTTTTAAATAGTAATGAAAGAAATTCAATCAAACGTTTGATTGAATTTTTTTTGTATCTTTTATCATTAAGTCGGGGACTATGCTTTTAAAAAATAGATTGTTATAAATTCAAATAGATAAATAGACCATAAAGAATTAGAATAAGAGTACAGCATTCCAAAAAATGTTAGAGGGGGGACGAATATGATCCCGACGAAGATAGAATCCAATTTTATTCCTACGATAAGAGAAAAAGGCACCGAATCTGTCGTCAATTGGTTTGAACAGCATAAGCAATCCTTCTATATTCTAGGATGGTTCTTTCTTAGTAATCAGCAGCAAATAGAAGAGCTGTTTTACCGATCAATTTTAAAAGTTCACAAGGAAATGCCACGATTTAAACATGACAGATCCTTTGA
The DNA here is from genome assembly GCA_011524525.1 of Bacillus sp. (in: firmicutes). Classification (GTDB taxonomy): domain Bacteria; phylum Bacillota; class Bacilli; order Bacillales; family Cytobacillaceae; genus Robertmurraya_A. The sequence goes on from WTKE01000086.1 coordinate 18,990, forward strand.
TATGTGGGTTACATCCCTTTTTATACAAATTTGCAGAGAGCTTTCTCAGGATAATGGCCTACAGGCTGGAAAGGAAATGGATCCTCGTCCGGATTTCCTTCAAGCACTTGATCAACTAAAAGTCGATGAAAAAGAAGCTATGGTCCTTAGGTATGTAAAAGGACTTTCGCTGGAGGAAACGGCAAACATTCTCCAAATTTCAGAGGATCAGATAAAGGGTCGTCTGTTTTCCGGAATCCGATCACTTAGAGAACAAACAGAGAGTGGAGAATCCTTTGATGGCTGTAAAGAGTACCATAAGAATTACATTGGTTACTTAGAAAGAACGATGGAGCGGCCGAAGAGGGTCGATTTTGAAGTGCATATTTATCATTGTGAAAAATGCCAGGAAGATTTGGCTACCTTTCAGGATGTTAGGTTATCTCTACTAAACCATACGGATAGGTTGGAAGATTTTCATGTGCCTTCAGGTTTCATGGAGAATATCAAAGGGAGACTAGCAGAAAAGGAGAATCACAGACGACAAAAGAACAAAAAACGTAAAAAAGTTGGGATTCTTTTCGCAAGCATCTTTACTGTACTGATGGGGATTGGCTTTCTAACAGGGTTATTTCCTAATCTCTACTATACATGGACAGAAGAAGACGAGCAGTTGCGTACCTTTTTACAGCAGGACCTGGGTCAAAGGGTAAACCTTGAAGCGGAAAGCGACGGGGTAATCGTAAAGATTAAGGGTGTGGTAGCTGATGATTTTCAGACGCTTGTATTCTATGAAATAGAAGATACCAATGAAGATCATCAATATTTTATGAATTATGATGATGGGGTTATTGTAGAGAACATGTATAAAATCATGAATCATGATACCTACCCGAGATACTTTCCTCCTAATCTTGAATCGGAAGTAAATAAAAGAGAAAAGAATGTGTATCAGGGGAAAATTAGTCTGCTGCCGCTCAACACGGATAAAGAGACCATCCATTTGAAGATCAATAAGCTTCTGAAGATCAATCGTGATTCCTATGTGGAGAGTCAATATTGGGGCTACGGGAATAATCAATATCAAACAGGCGAATGGAACTTCGAAATTCCTGTCACCAAACAATCGTCCACCGAATATGCATTAAATGGACAAACTTATATCGAAGGGATTCCTGTTCGATTTGAGAAATTAATCGTTGCACCAACGGCAACCTCTCTGCAATATAGTATTAATAGAGAACAGACGGAGAAACGGATAGAGTTCCTTAATTTTAACAACCTAGGAGTCAACGGTAAGATCGTAAATGTGGATATGTTTGGGGGTGTTCCGTTGAATTCACAGCAAGACATGAATTGGTATACTTTCCAAGCACAATTTGACACTCTTATAGGGGAAAAACCAAAAGAGGTTAGCGTTCAATTTACTTCTGCTTATTTAACATATGAAGACGATAAAAGTATCCCACTTGATGTGACTCAGGAATATCCTCAAACCTTCGAATATGCAGGAAGTACGATCAGCATTGATAAAGTAGAAGTAGGTGTGCCCACGACGATTGTTATAAGCAATCATAAAGTGGAAAATCGAGCATATGAGTCCCTTCAAATCAATATTGTTGGAGAAAATGAGAGTACACCTATTTCAATGGGGATGGAGACAGAAGGAGTCATTGTGGACAAAAATGGAGCAATACACGACCCGAATACAAATCCATTCTCCTATGAAGAAATTGAGCAACCGCGTCATTTTGAAACAGTCCAAATCTTAAGGTTAGACGACAACAACATGGTGCCTAAAAGACTTGATATTTATGGGTATAATACTACGAAATATTTAAATGGAATAGTAAAGATTTCGTTGGAATAAATAGGAACTAACATGAAGAAGCACACGGACCCTTCAAACCCAGGGGAGTTCGTGTGCTTTTATTGATGTTGAAAAGTTACTACAATGAAGTATAATGACCGAGCAGGTTCTTCATAAATTTATTAACTTATAAGATCAAAGGAATAATTCATATAATGTTTTACCAATCCAAAAGGCAAGTAAAAGCCAAATCAGAATGAATAGTGCGGCAACAAACCAGTTTTTTGGCTTTCCTTCTTTTCTAATTTCTTCAGCCTTATCTCTATTTTCTTCAATAATGTAAGGTGGTATTAATTTTAGTGCTAATGAGATGCCTAAAGGAACAATAATTAGGTCATCGAGATAGCCCAACACTGGAATGAAGTCAGGTATTAAGTCAATTGGACTAAAAGCATAAGCAACTACACAAATAGCAATCAGTTTAGCATACCAAGGGACCCTCGTATCTTTATAGGATAAATAAAGTACGAATAAATTTTGTTTTAACGTTCTTGCGTAGTTTTTTAATTTTGTTAATGTACTTTGTTTTTCCATCTAACTCCCCCTTGTTGATTGTCGACGACTTTTAACAGCCAAAGTTGCTATTTTTTCCTCCATCGTAATAACGGTTTTGAAATAATCGGCGTCAACACACCTGAAAGAATCGCTTCAGTAATTCCATTAGTCGCTACAATGGTCAGCAGCGCAGGCAAGAGCTGCTCCATGTCCAATTTCAAAAAGTTCGCATATGGCTCCCCGTAAAATAAATAAATGAATCCCAGCACTAATACTGTATTTGTTAAAGATCCCAGCACACCGGCAATACTCATTCTTACTGTTTCATTGAGCTTCCCACTGAGTAATCGATGGAACACATATGCAGCAACCACACCAATTAAAATTCGAGGCAAAACGGATACAAGCGGATTCGTGAAAACAATGGGTGCAATTAGGCTGGTCGGGGCGATAAATGCCCTGATGAATGTGATGATTCCCCAAATGCCGCCTACAATGGCTCCTTCCTTCGCTCCTAGCACGATTGCTGCGATAATGACCGTTACCTGAATAATCGTCAAGCTAAGCGGTCCCATCGGGATATATCCTAAAAACGGGATCGTCGTTTGAATAATGATGATGGCAGAAAGCATCCCTAGTAGGACCATTTGGAATGTCTTATTTTTTTTGTTCATGAATAAGCTCCTTCTATTCTTTAGTCGGCTTCATAAAATCTATTTTGCCACGTAAGACTTATTAAGACAACGATTGCCCACACAACTTGATTAAAATGGTTTCTACTAAATTAGTAAAAATAGACTCTCTATTTTCTGGGCAGAGATTTTTTAGAACTGTTTAAAGTAGCTGTAGAGGGTATATCTACATTTGAGTGCAAAAAAAACAGGTATGGATCAACCTGCTTTTTAACTTACCTTTAGTTTTAAAAAATACTCTACATCGCATATGATTTATTTGATTTAAGAAGGTAGCCTTCTACAAATTCAGCAAGGTCCGTCTCCAATTGCTACAACTTCTTTGGGGCTAACTCTTAATTCGGTAATTAGGCTCTTTATTGCTGACATTTAGAAACAGTAGTAGCCATTAGCTCATTCCCTACCAGTGGGACAATCACGAACTTACAAAGCCAATCTTTTTAAGTAGCCTTCTCCAATTCCCGATAAATAGTTGATGAGTAATTGTTTATCGTTTCTAAATGGCAAGATGTTAAGTACATTAATGAAAATTTCCTCATTCTCTTTCTTTTCTATACTTTCTATCAACCTTTCAATTGAGAACATATGACCCGTTATGGGGGAAATTAAGAGGGTTTCCTTATCAATACCACGCGTTTCTAAATATCTTTTGAGCATATAACTAACCTCCGAATATAATAATAATTTTTATTATTTCCAGATTGATAGATTTTATACATAAACTTCAGTTTTTATGAAAAAGGAAAATTATCTTATCGTGAAGAATAGACACCTATAAATATAAGGGGTGAGAAAATGGTAATTAATAATGATAGTAATGGTTCTAAAAAGATTCCATTTAGTCTGATTGAGCAAAAAGAAGAAACAAATAAACTGGTTGTTGTCTTACCTGGGGCGGGTTACACCACACAGGCTCCATTGTTACGATTTGCAACGGGCATATTCTACAATAAAGGTTTTGATGTACTACATATTAACTATACATTCAATAGGCAGGAGTTAGCCGAACTAAGTGAAGAAGGTTTCACGAGGGATGTACAACTAGTCATTAAGAATGTAATCAAGAACAAAAAATATAATAATTACTATATAGTGGCTAAATCAGTAGGCACAGTAGCTTTAAGCTATCTCTTAAACCATACGATGTTTAAGGATGCGAAAGTAGTATGGTTGACCCCATTGCTGCAAAGAGAGGATGTATTTAACGCAATGGTTAATAGTGATCATAAGGGACTTTGTATTATTGGAGATAAAGATAGTTGTTTCATTGAAGAACGTTTTGAAAGAATAAAGGATAATCCTAATCTTATATGCAAAGTAGAGAATGGTGGAAATCACAGTTTAGAGCTGGATGAAGATCCAATAAAATCTATTGAAATATTAAAAAGTGTAATGATTGATATTGATGAGTTTTAAACTTCCTTTAATGGAAGTGGTCCAAATGAGGTTTCTTTAAACAGTAATGACATAATTTTTATCGAATATAATATTGTAACTTATTAGCTCGAGGAGGAAATCAATGTATATAGCCATCGGAATTTTAGCATTGATATTCTTGGGTATTACCATAGGTCGAGTTCTTTATTACAAAAATTGGACATTGATTTATACGGCATTTGGGAATGAGAAGTATTTTGGTATTATTGCAAAATTAAGGGCAGAAGGGGTAAAGTATAGAACCCATATGCCAAACAGAGGCTTTGATAATCGAGTTGATCGGTTTAAGGATCATACACAATTTGATATATATGTAAAAAAAGAGGATGAACACATAGCTGTTAAAGCATTGCAAAAAAGATATTAATCTAGATGTTTGGTCAACAATTCTATTAGACGCGTTTTTAACAAGATTAAACAAACACAAATTATCTATTGTAATTAATATTTATGACCTAAAAAGCTAACTAAGAGAGGTTTATGACTTTTGAATATGGGTATATGTAATTGTATGACAACGAATATGGATGGGATGTTAAGCACTTTTCAATAGCATTGTTAAAAACTAACCTGAACAATTATCTTTTTATCAATCATGTTGCTTAATATCTCGTCAATATTTGATTCTCAATAGACTATTCAAGGACTCCCAGGTTAGATTGTACAGGGGTCCGTTTTGGGGTTAATCAATCGGACAGGACTAGAAAGAAAGTGCCTATGATAGTCCGAATTCAGGTGTGATTCGGACAGGCGAGGAAGGAAATAGCCTTTGGAAGTCCTAATGCAGGTATGATTCGGACAGGCGAGGAAGGAAATAGCCTTCGGAAGTCCGAATGCAGGTGTGATTCGGACAGGCGAGGAAGGAAATAGCCTTTGGAAGTCCGAATGCAGGTGTGATTCGGACAGGCGAGGAAGGAAATAGCCTTTGGAAGTCCGAATGCAGGTGTGATTCGGACAGGCGAGGAAGGAAACAGCCTTCGGAAGTCCTAATGCAGGTATGATTCGGACAGGTGAGGAAGGAAACAGCCTTCGGAAGTCTGAATGAAGGTGTGATTCGGACAGGAGAGGAAGGAAATAGCCTTTGGATGTCCGAATGCAGGTGTGATTCGGACAGGCGAGGAAGGAAATAGCCTTCGGAAGTCCGAATGCAGGTGTGATTCGGACAGGCGAGGAAGGAAATAGTCTTCGGAAGTCCGAATGCAGGTGTGATTCAGACAGTCCAGGAAGAAAACAGCCTTTGGAAGTCCGAATGCAGGTGTGATTCGGACAGGAGAGGAAGGAAACAGCCTTTGGAAGTCCGAATGCAGGTGTAATTCAGACAGTCCAGGAAGGAAATAGCCTTTGGAAGTCCAAATGCAGCGGTGATTCAGACAGACGAGGAAGGAAATAGTCTTCGGAAGTCCGAATGCAGGTGTGATTCAGACAGTCCAGGAAGGAAATAGCCTTCGGGAGTCCGAATGCCATGGAATATGCATATAAATGGCTAGATCGCCGTTACTTCTTAATGAGAATTGCGGCTCATAACCAAAACCCCTTCAGTAAAGTTGAAGGGGTTTATTAATGCTATTTTTTCTCGATAATAACAAATAAAACACCTGTGAGAATTAGGATAGAGCCAATCCAAAAGGTTACACCGATCGTCTCTCCAAGGATAAGCCATCCAAGTAAAGTTCCAACCAAAGGCTGAAAGAAGAAAAATATCCCCCCACTTGAGGCGTTAAGCATTTGTAATCCACGATTCCAAAGTAGAAACCCACATGCTGTTGAAACTATCCCCAAATACAAGAGTCCACCCCAAATGGTTGGGTCAGTCAGTTGAACTATATTAATTTTATGTAACCGTGGCAGAACAAAAGGAGTCAGCACGATCAGAGCGACCAAAATGGAATAGGTTGTTACTACAATCTGGGAATAATCACTCGGTAATCGCTTTATGAGTACAGACATGAGCGCCCACGTTAGAGCTGCAATAAAAAGGGAAATACCTCCAAGTGTACTCGACATATTTACCTCGCCGATTCCAACAATGAGAAGTACCCCGATGGTTGCTAAAACAACAGAGAGTCCCTTTCTTAACGTTAACCGTTCTTTAAGAATTAAGCGAGCAAATACAACCATAAATGCTGGTGTTGAAGAAGTGATAATCGCTCCCATTTGTGCTGTAGAGAGCATAGTCCCTGTTTCCTGAGCAACAATTGAAATCGCATTACCAATGATTCCAATGGCTATGATTATGAAAAGATATTGTTTTTCAATTCGCCATTTTTGTTTGGTGATCAAGCCAATAATGAGTAGCGAAACAATAGCGACTAAATACCGCATCCACACAAGTTCCAGCGGAGGAATAACCGATACTACAACTTTAACAACAACGTACATTCCGCCCCAAATACTTGAAGCTAGTATTAAATATAAAGAACCTAATAAGGTATTTTTCATTTTTTGTACCCTCCGTCTTTTGTTTAGGCCGAGAATGCCCCTAACGGAGAGAAGTAGTCACCTTCACTTCATTAAGAGCAGAAGTGTGCGACTGGTACATCATTTTCAAATAACGGAGTCCAATACATTTAATTCACCTCTAGTCGTATTTATCTTTAGAAAATTATAACAAATAACGGGAAACTTGTGTGTTATTGCTGGTTTATCTCTAAGATTTATTTTTCAAAAATGTGGTGAGCTATCTTGTTGAATATCTAATCTAATAATGTCCTTTTCCCTTGGATGGGTATTGAGTGTTATACATAAACAAATGTAAACTAATGATTAAACAGAACACTGGAGGAAATGGGATGAAATACTTCGTAGTTGATGCTTTTGCACAAAAGGTTTTTGAAGGAAATCCAGCTGGGGTATGTATCATGAAAGATTGGATTTCAGATGAACTCATGCAGAAAATTGCCATTGAGAATAACCTATCGGAAACCGCTTTTGCAGTAAAAGAAGAAGCAGGTCCTTATCGTCTGAGGTGGTTTACACCTGGAGGAGAGATCAACCTTTGTGGGCACGCCACGTTAGCGACGGCATTTATCATTTTTAATTATTATGAAAAGCAATTGGATCGTGTGATGTTCAATACAATCAGTGGAGAGTTAACCGTAAATAAACAAGATGAATTATATGAACTGGATTTCCCTTCTGTTGCTTCAGAAGAAATTACTGTTACGGATCAAATGATCAACGCTTTAGGAATTGTGCCAAAAGAAGCCTTATTAAATAGAGATTTAATATTTATACTAGAGTCCGAGCAAGAAGTGAGAAATGTAAGCCCTGACTTTGCCAAATTAGAAACATTGCCAGAAGGATTAGGTGTTTGTGTTACGGCCAAAGGTAGTGAATGTGATTTTGTCTCACGTGGTTTTTTCCCTAAGCTAAAAATAAATGAAGATCCGGTAACAGGTTCCTTACATTGTGGGTTAATTCCGTTTTGGGCAAATAGACTGGGAAAAGAGGAAATGGTGGCTAGACAATTATCGAATAGAGGTGGAACACTTTATTGTAAACATGAGGGTACACGAGTAAAAATAGCTGGAAGAGCTGTTTTATATTCTGTAGCTGAAATACATGTGGGGGATTAAGGCGGAAGATACAAAGTATAGCTCAATGAAGTTAATTGTACTTACATGCAAACAAACTCTAGAGTTAAAGAAAAGGATCGCTATGGTGATCCTTTTCTTATATGAAGATATATGGATTAGGTCTATTGAGCTAAAGATCTCCTTAACTGTGGATTATATCCTTTTCTATTAAGCAATCTTTAATGGATTGTATTGCCCGTACCTCATCAGTTCCAATAGCCTTTATATATATATTGCATCCGGGTTTAATTCCTGATGCTAGAATATCCATGATAGACTTGACCGAGTGTTTTAGGCTTATAGTTTCTCCTTTATACTCTAGGGAAATATCAGATTTATATTTATGAGCTAAACTTACTAAGAGGGTTGCTGGTCTTGCAAATCCAGTTTTCTTAATAATATTTAACTGCTGTATAATCATTTTCCACCTCAAATGTATAAATTAATTATGACCCACTATATGATGTGGTACATATGGTTCTTCAAGGAATGCAATCTCTTCCGGTGCTAGTTTTACTGATAAAGCACCTACAGCATCCTCAAGATGTGATATCTTTGTTGCCCCGATAATAGGAGCTGTTATGGTCTCTTTTTGTAATAACCATGCAAGTGCAATATGTGTTCGAGGAACACCGTGTTTTTCGGCAATTGATGCTACTCGCTCAACCACTAATCGGTCGGCATCGGCAGTGGCATCGTATTTAGATTTTTGGATTTGGTCCGTTTCAGAACGCTGTGTGGTTACTGACCAGTCGCGTGTTAATCTACCTGATGCAAGGGGGCTATATGGAGTAACACCAATCTTCTCTTCCTTACAAAGAGGTAGCATTTCTCTTTCCTCTTCTCGGTAGATAAGATTGAGATGGTTCTGCATTGAAACAAATTTTGTCCAACCATTTTTTTCTGCCACGTGTAAAGCTTTCTGGAACTGCCATGCGAACATCGCAGAAGCACCAATGTATCTTGCTTTTCCTGACTTCACTACATCATGCAATGCCTCCATTGTTTCTTCAATAGGAGTATTGTAGTCCCAGCGATGGATGATATAAAGATCGACATAATCTGTTTCCAATCTCTTAAGACTATGATCAATTTCACTTAGGATCGCTTTTCGAGAAAGGCCCGAACCATTTGGCCCTTTGTGCATTTGACCGTGTACTTTTGTGGCTATGACTACTTCGTCACGATTTGCGTAATCTTTCAGAGCACGTCCAAGATATTCCTCACTTGTGCCAAGGGAGTATACATTGGCAGTATCAAAAAAGTTTATTCCTAATTCAAGCGCTTTTTTTATCACGGGGCGAGAGTCATGTTCGTTAAGGACCCATTGGTGAACCCATTTTGATGCGTCCCCAAATCCCATACATCCAAGACAAAATCGAGATACATCTAATCCTGTATTTCCAAGTTTCACATACTCCATTTGATTGCTACCTCTCTTTTATTATTTGCCACATTTATCGTGACGTCTTTAGAAATAATTATGTCACAAAAAGAAGAAATCCTTTAACCCAATTCTACTAAGTTTTTGCCTAATCCTATTAAACCCTCTTACCTAACAAACCCATATCAGATATAATGACTGAAGGAGTAAAAAAAGGAGAATTAATTATGCCTGATAAAATTTACAAACAAAAACTAGAACTTTCTAGTCTCATAGAGCGATTTTTAAAACAGGATGGTGTCCATTCTACCTCAATCCCTTCTTTCTTTCTCATCCGTGAATCCATTATTACTGAGCCTATTTCTATAGTAAACAAGCCGTCTTTTTGCATTATCCTCCAAGGAGAAAAGGAAATGTTATTGGGGAAGGAGCGTTTCTTGTACGGTCCTGGTAATTATATTGTGGCCTCCGTTGATTTGCCAGTAACAGGGCGAGTCATTAAAGCCTCAACAGACTCCCCTTATTTAGCACTTAAACTTGAATTTACACCGACTGAAGTTTTAGAAATGATAAATGAAGCAGATATTCAAATGAATCAGAGAAAAAACTCGAAACGAGCTATGTTTGTTAGCGAAGTAGAACCATCTTTGATAGATGCAGTGCTAAGATTGGCTTGTTTATTAGAAAATCAAAAGCACATTCCTATTCTTGCTCCATTAATTAAAAAAGAAATAATCTATTGGATCTTACAAAGTCCACATGGAGGAGCACTCGAACAAACAGCATTAGAGGGCAGCAATGCGTCTAGAATAAGAGAAGTGATAGATCAAATCATGAAAAACTATGAGAAGCCTTTTCGAATTGAAGATCTAGCAGAACTAGCTAATATGAGTGTGTCATCTCTACACCGACATTTTAAAGAGGTAACAGCTATGAGTCCTGTTCAGTTTCAAAAACAATTAAGGTTGCAAGAAGCAAGGCGCTTGTTATTGACTGATTCAACAGATGTAGCTGATGTTGCATTCAAGGTGGGGTACGAAAGTCAATCACAATTTAGTCGTGAGTATTCTCGAATGTTTGGATTTTCACCTAGAGTAGATATGAACCGCCTGAAAGAGAACCATGTATAAGTATGTCCAATTTTTATATCAAAATGTAAGGTTACAGAGATTTCCGTTACCTAGCAATTTGGACTGCAAAATGCTTTATTTACAAAACCACGTTTTTCTTTTGACTTTGGCTCTATGATTTCGTATAGGTAAGAGAATGAATAGGCGGAGAATTTCCGGCTAATGTATATAGAGGAAGCTTAAGAAGCAGAAATAAGCGGAGGAATTCCGGTTAACTGCTCTAAATAAGCCAAAATTCAAAGATTTGGATCGCATAAGCGGAAAAACTCCGCTTATTCTTAAGGAAATATGGGTATTTCCCAATTTAAACG
>WTKE01000089.1 GCA_011524525.1 Bacillus sp. (in: firmicutes)
GAGGGTTTCCCTCTGTGAGAGTAGGACGTCGCTAGGCAAAGGAAAAAGCACCTGAATGGGTGCTTTTTTTTTGTGTGTGACTGTATGCTCGTATTTTTGTCTTTGAAGAATAATAGGCGGAGAATTTCCGGCTAATGTTTAAAGAGGAAGCTCAAGAAGCAGAAATAAGCGGAGAAATTCCGGTTAACTGTTCTAAATAAGCCAAAATTCAAAGATTTGGATCACATAAGCAGAAAAACTCCGCTTATTCATAAGGAAATATGCGTATTTCCCAATTTAAACGGAATTTTTCCGGTTATATTTCAAACATAGAGAAATCAACATCAGTTTTATAACAATACCTTGGCCACAAAATGCAAAATGCATGGCATTTTGTAATATTCTTACACAACAAAAAGCCCTGCATTATGCAGGACCAAATGTATTTTCAAACATATTTTTATAAAAGCGATAGGTATCTGAACCCGTTCGGACAGATGCTTTTTTCAACCCAACCCCGCCCCAACCTAATGCTTTAAATGATAAGGCAGTGTCGAAACAATTACATTTTTTCTATAAAGCAAGAAGGAACGGATTAAAAGGCTAGATTGATTATGAAGCATGTTATGCCAGCCTTTTTTCGGTATGAACTGAGGAATTAACACGGTTACTCGGTAATTAGACTCACTTGCTTTATGCTCTACAGTGTCAACAAATTTGGTGAGTGGATGGATCACGCTTCTATAATGAGAATGTAAGGTGACTAATCGCACATCAGGTTGCCACTTTTTCCATTTTTCCTCAAAGCGTTTTTCTTCTTCACGATCAAAGGCTACATATACGGCAATTACTTGGCTTGCTGATAGTGATTTAGCATAGTTAATAGAATTCTCAACTACATGGGTTATTCCAGCCACAGGTACGATGATGACATTTCCTTCGATAGGAAGTGCTGCTTCACAAGTGGTGACACGAAGCTGGTCCGCAATTGCTTCATAGTGCTTATGGATTTTGTGAAAAATCAATACAATCACAGGAATAAACACAAGAACTGGCCATACTTGGCTGAACTTTGTGATAAAAAACATCATAGTTACCACGAAACTGATCAGAGCACCAGCCGAGTTGATCGTGAGCTTTGATACCCAACCGGTTGGCTTTTCGCGAATCCATTTTACCATCATTCCAGTTTGAGAAAGGGTAAAGGGGATAAAAACACCAACCGCATACAAAGGGATTAAATTTTCTGTATGTCCATGAAAAGTAATAATTAGTAAGATAGAAGCAAAACCTAAAATCATAATTCCATTTGAATAACCCAGACGATCACCACGTAACGTAAACATACGAGGAATAAACTTATCATTGGCTAAGTTTACTGCTAATAATGGGAACGCCGAGTATCCTGTATTTGCTGCTAGTATTAATATTAACGCGGTTGTCCCTTGAATGAAGAAATACATAAAGGTTCGACCAAAGGTTTGACTAGCAATTTGGGAGACGACGGTTTCTTCTGCTTTTGGAGTAATGCCGTAATAATAAGCTAAAACGACGATTCCAGATAATAAAATCGCAAGCAGTGTACCCATTAACATAAGTGTCCTAGCCGCATTTTTTGGTGCAGGGTCTTTAAAGTTTGGAATGGCATTGGATATCGCTTCGACCCCTGTTAACGCCGAGCTACCGGATGCAAATGCCTTAAGTAAAAGGAATAAGCTAATTCCCGCTACCGGTGTTCCAATGGGAGTATGCAGTTCAGGAGGTACCTGTCCTGAAATCACCTTAAATAAACCCACTCCGATTAAGATAAACAAGGCTAGAACAAATAAATAAACGGGATAAGCAAGAATGGAGGCAGATTCGGTTACGCCTCTTAAGTTTAAAAGTGTTAAAAAGATAACAAAAATAATTGCAATCTCCACATTATAGTCATGTAAAGCTGGGAAGCCTGAGGTAATCGCGTCGGTACCTGCTGAAACACTTACGGCGACTGTTAATATATAGTCAACCAATAAGGACCCTCCGGCCACTAACCCTGGATTCACACCGAGATTGGTCTTAGATACCACATACGCACCACCGCCTTGAGGATAGGCATAAATGATTTGTCGGTAAGATAAAATCAAGGCTGTCAAAAGCAGAAGAACGCCAATCGCTATCGGAATAGAATACCAAAAAGCGATGGCCCCTATGGAAACGAGAACAATCAATATTTGCTCCGGTCCATACGCAACGGATGATAAAGCATCCGAAGATAATATGGCTAAAGCTTTTGTTTTATTTAACTTTTGTTCACCTAACTGGTCAGACTTTAAAGGTCTGCCAATAAGTAATCTCTTTATAGAAGAGATCATGTTTGACACCACCATCTAGTAAGATATAATGAAAAAAATCCACAAAAAAAGCCTACAAAGTCATCACGAAATAAGACTTGTAGACATTAGCCATTTTGCTCCACAAGCTCCACCTTCCTTCTCAAAAAACGCTTGCGAGGTTAGCTGTCGGATTCGGGCCTCATGAGTAGCCCTACCTATTTAAGGATTCACCCCCGGACATGTGGGTCCCCCGTACCAATGGTTTCAGCGATTTAAGAATATGAAACTTTGAATATCATACTCCCACCATTTAAAAAAGTAAATGAAAATTTTGTTAACTATTTTTGGGCATAAGTAAGCACAAAGGAGACTTCTATTCCCCCGTATTAATGGGTATAATAGGTTACTATTAATGGACATTGAAAGGACTATTTAACATGACAAAACCAAAAAAAGCCATTTTCGAAGTTGAGGAAAACGAAACATTGAGTGATTGCCTTGAACGAATGGAGAAAGAAGGGTATACTCCTGTAAAACGGACGGAAAAGCCCGTTTTTCAAGAGGTAAAAGAGGCGGGAGAGGTTACTTATGAGCCGATCGCCAGGAAAATTGTATTCGAAGCGCGGTTAATAGAGTAAAACACGAACATTAACTATACATAAATTACAAACGTTCGACAATTTCATTGACAGATTATATAACAGAATGTAATATATACATGAGATTAAGATTCAGAAATAGCCCTCGTATAATAATGGGAATATGGCCCATGAGTTTCTACCCGATTACCGTAAATGATCGGACTATGAGGAAATGTGATATGCCCGGAGTAAGAGGCGCTTCTTTTGTGTCTCTTCCATCTTGTATGACAAGCCCGGACAGATTCCTTTCCTCATCATGGAAAGAATCTGTGTGGGCTTTTTATATTATTTAGCTAGGAGGGGTACAGTGGAAGCACAAATTGGAATTATTATGGGAAGCAAATCCGATTGGGAAACTATGAAACTAGCGTGTACCGTGCTAGACGATTTAAATATACCGTATGAGAAAAAGGTGGTATCTGCACATCGCACACCTGACTTGATGTTTGAATATGCAGAAACGGCTCGAGATCGTGGAATTAAGGTAATTATTGCAGGAGCAGGCGGAGCAGCTCACCTCCCTGGAATGGTTGCAGCAAAAACGACTTTACCGGTTATCGGTGTTCCAGTTCAATCAAGGGCGTTGAACGGTTTAGACTCCCTACTATCGATTGTGCAAATGCCTGGAGGAGTTCCGGTAGCAACGGTTGCCATTGGAACAGCTGGTGCGACGAATGCGGGATTACTTGCCGCTCAAATGTTAGGCGCATTTAACGAAGAGATTGCATTAAAACTTCAAGAGAAAAGAGAAGCAACGAAACAAACCGTGTTGGAAAGTAGTGATGAACTTGTCTAATCGAGTGATTTTGCCAGGACAAACGATTGGGCTTATCGGTGGTGGACAGTTAGGCAAAATGATGGCCTTATCAGCAAAAGCTCAAGGGTACCGAGTGGCTGTCTTAGATCCTGCAGAGGACTCTCCTTGTGGCCAAGTTTCTGATATAAGCATCGTGGCAGGGTATAACGATCTTGAGGCAATCAAAGAACTTGCGAGTGTGAGTGATGTGATTACGTATGAGTTTGAAAATATCGATGCAGAAGCCTTAAAATGGCTGGCAGAGCATGCCTATGTACCACAAGGAACTCAGTTGCTAGAGGTCACTCAAAATCGAATCACTGAAAAAGCGGCTATTGAAAAGGCTGGAGTGAAAGTGGCTCCTTATGCGGTCATCCATTCTGCACAAGACATTTATGATAATATAAAAAGGCTTGGATATCCTGCTGTTTTAAAGACGGCTACTGGTGGATATGATGGCAAAGGTCAACTAGTTATCAAGACAGAACAGGACCTGCCATTGGCTGAAAAGTTACTAGAACATGGTTCATGTGTGTTAGAGAAGTGGATTCCTTTTGAAAAGGAAATTTCAGTCATCGTTGTTCGCAGTGCAAGTGGGCAGACTGAGGTGTTCCCGATTGGAGAGAATATACATCGAGACAATATTTTACATGAGACCATTGTTCCGGCTCGAATCAGTGGAGATGCAGCTAGAAAGGGATTAGAGCTTGCTGAAAAGCTAGCCTCAGCCTTGCAGTTGGTCGGCACTCTAGCGGTTGAGATGTTTCTTACAAAAGATGATGATATTTATATCAACGAACTGGCACCACGTCCACATAATTCAGGGCATTACACCATTGAAGCATGTGAAACGTCACAGTTTGAACAACATGTGCGTGCCGTATGTAACTTGCCGTTAGGACGTACGAATCTCTTAAAACCAGCAGTCATGGTAAATATTTTAGGAGAGCATCAAGAAGCGGTGCTTCAAGCCATTCCTTCCGTAACAGATTGGAAAATTCATCTTTATGGAAAGATCGAACCGAAGTTTAAGCGGAAAATGGGGCATATTACCTTGCTTCGAGAAAACGTAGAACTAGCGCTAGCAGAAATTGAAGACAGTGGGATTTGGAGTAAAACTGAAGAATTGATCGGAGGATAAAACATGATTGATCGTTATACACGCCCGGAAATGGGAGCTATTTGGACAGAGGAAAATCGCTTTAAGGCTTGGTTAGAAGTAGAAATCCTTGCATGTGAAGCATGGGTAGAGCTTGGTGAAATTCCTAAAGCAGATGTTGAAAAAATCCGTCAAAATGCTTCTTTCAATATTGACCGTATTAATGAAATTGAATTAGAAACTCGTCATGACGTAGTTGCTTTTACAAGAGCCGTTTCTGAGACTCTTGGAGAAGAGCGTAAGTGGGTACATTACGGACTAACTTCAACAGATGTGGTTGATACAGCACTATCATATATGCTTAAGCAAGCAAATGACATCCTTTTAAAAGACCTAGAGAACTTTGTTGAGATCTTAAAAAATAAAGCTCAGGAACATAAGCATACGGTAATGATGGGACGCACTCACGGGGTACACGCAGAACCAACAACATTTGGTTTAAAGCTTGCCCTTTGGTATGAAGAAATGAAACGTAATTTAGATCGCTTTAAACAGGCAGCTGAAGGCATCGAATACGGAAAAATTTCAGGTGCGGTTGGAACGTATGCAAACATTGACCCGTTCGTTGAAAAGTATGTTTGTGAAAAGCTTGGAATTAAGCCAGCTCCAATCTCTACTCAAACCCTGCAGCGTGATCGTCATGCGCATTATATGAGCACGATTGCTCTCATTGCTACTTCGATTGAAAAATTTGCAACAGAAGTTCGTGGGTTACAAAAGAGTGAAACACGTGAAGTGGAAGAATTTTTCGCTAAAGGTCAAAAAGGATCTTCGGCAATGCCGCATAAGAGAAACCCAATTGGGTCTGAAAATATGACAGGACTTGCTCGTGTGATTCGTGGATACATGATGACCGCTTACGAAAATGTTTCGCTTTGGCATGAAAGAGATATTTCTCACTCATCTGCTGAAAGAGTCATCCTTCCAGATGCAACGATCGCTTTAAACTACATGTTGAACCGTTTTGGAAACATTGTGAAGAACTTAACGGTGTTCCCTGAGAATATGAAGAGAAACATGGATCGTACACTTGGCTTGATTTACTCACAACGTGTTCTTCTTGCGCTAATCGACAAAGGATTAACTCGTGAGCAAGCATACGATACGGTTCAACCTAGAGCAATGGAAGCTTGGGAAAAGCAAGTTCATTTCCGCTCACTCATCGAAAGTGACGAACTGATTACGAGCAAGTTAAGCCCAGCTGAAATCGATGACTGCTTCGACTACAACTACCATATCAAGTACGTAGATACAATTTTTGAACGTTTAGGTCTATAAGAAAAGCGGAGGCACCCGTTAAGCGACGTATGGGCTGGAGCGCTTTGACTGAGATAAAGAAAACACGAAGAGCGTAAGCGATTCGATGTTGCCTTATCGCAGGGAAAAGAGCGAAGGCCACTAGTCGCTGGGTGCTGGAGCTGGACAAAGAATAATGGAAGCACCTGTTAAGGCGCTTCTACTCAAAAAATTGCCAATATTCCGATTCAGGAGGTACGATTGCTAATGGAAAAAGGTTCCTTATTATACGAAGGCAAGGCGAAACGGGTGTACAAAACGGATGATGAACAAATTGTTTGGATTGAGTACAAAGATTCAGCTACTGCTTTTAATGGTGAAAAAAAGGCAACAATCGATGGGAAGGGTCGCTTGAATAACGAGATTACTAGTTTGTTATTTTTAAAGCTTCATGACGCAGGGATTCCTTCTCACTTTGTAAAACGCCTTTCTGAGACTGAGCAGCTTGTTCAAAAGGTGGAGATTGTTCCTCTTGAAGTAGTCGTTCGTAATGTGGCAGCTGGAAGCTTTTCAAAACGCCTTGGAGTAGAGGAAGGCAAGGAGCTGTCAAAGCCATTAGTGGAGTTTTATTTAAAGGATGATGCATTAGGTGATCCGCTTATCACAGATGATCATGTAGAAGAATTAAAGCTTGCCACTCCTGAAGAGGTAGCGCAATTAAAGGAAAAAGCACTGACTGTAAATGCGACTTTATCAAGCTTTTTCAAAGAGCTAGGAATTCGCTTAATCGATTTTAAACTAGAATTCGGGAAGAACTCTGCAGGAGAATTATTACTTGCTGATGAAATCTCGCCTGACACATGCCGCCTTTGGGATGCAGTGACAAATGAAAAGTTTGATAAGGATGTATTTCGCCGCGATTTAGGAAGTTTAACGGATGCATATGAAACAATTCTTGAAAAATTAGGAGGACCACAACATGTATAAAGTTAAAGTGTTTGTAACGTTAAGAGAGAGTGTATTAGATCCACAAGGAACAGCAGTTGTTCATTCCCTACATTCGTTAAATTATCAGGCGGTATCAGATGTTCGTATCGGTAAATATATGGAGTTAACAGTAGAAAAATCAGATCGTGATGTAGAGGAAGTAGTAAAGGAAGTATGTGAAAAAATCCTAGCTAACACGGTTATTGAAGACTATCGCTATGAGATTGAGGAGTGTGTTGCACAGTGAAATTTGCGGTAATCGTATTTCCTGGCTCAAACTGTGATATCGATATGTATCATGCAATTAAAGATGAACTAGGAGAAGAAGTAGAATACGTATGGCATGACGCAACCAGCTTAGAGGGATTTGATGCCATCCTTTTACCAGGCGGATTTTCTTACGGTGACTACCTAAGAACGGGTGCTATTGCACGCTTTAGTAATGTCATGCAGGAAGTTGTAAAGGCAGCTGAAGCTGGAAAGCCAATCTTAGGTGTATGTAACGGATTCCAAATTTTATTAGAAGCAGGTTTACTACCTGGAGCAATGCGTCGTAACGAAAGCTTAAAGTTCATTTGTAAAAATGTTGAGCTCCGTGTGGAAAACAATGAAACGATGTTCTCCGGTAGCTATAAGCAAGGAGAAACGATCCAAATTCCTGTCGCTCATGGTGAAGGAAACTATTATTGTGATGAAGAAACATTAGCTAAATTAAAAGAAAACAAGCAGATTGTTTTCACATATACGAATAATCCAAATGGTAGTTTAGAAGATATCGCTGGAATTATGAACGAACAAGGAAATGTACTAGGTATGATGCCACACCCTGAGAGAGCTGTTGATGAGCTATTAGGTGGAGCAGACGGAGTAAAGCTATTCCAATCGATCGTTAAACAATGGAGGGACTCACATGTTGTTAAAGCTTGAGCCAAGTCCGGAGCAAATTAAACAAGAGAAAATCTATTCACAAATGGGCTTGTCTGACGAAGAATTTCAAATGGTGGAAAATATTCTTGGACGCACGCCGAACTACACGGAAACAGGTTTGTTTTCTGTTATGTGGTCTGAGCACTGTAGCTACAAGAACTCAAAGCCCGTTCTTCGCAAGTTCCCAACATCAGGTCCACGTGTTCTTCAAGGTCCTGGAGAAGGTGCAGGGATCGTGGATATCGGTGACGAGCAAGCGGTAGTATTTAAGATTGAAAGTCATAATCACCCATCGGCCATCGAGCCTTACCAAGGAGCAGCTACAGGGGTAGGCGGAATTATTCGTGACGTATTCTCTATGGGTGCAAGACCAATCGCATTGTTAAATTCTCTACGTTTCGGTGAGTTAGATGCATCGAGTCGTGTTCAATATCTGTTTAAAGAAGTGGTTGCTGGAATCGCAGGGTATGGAAACTGTATCGGTATCCCAACGGTTGGTGGAGAAATTCAGTTTGATGCTTGCTATGAAGGAAACCCACTTGTTAACGCTATGTGTGTCGGCTTAATTGACCATAAGGACATTAAAAAAGGTCAAGCGCATGGTGTTGGAAACACGGTTATGTATATAGGAGCAAAAACAGGTCGTGATGGAATTCATGGTGCCACGTTCGCATCAGAAGAACTAACGGAGACATCAGATGAGAAGCGTCCAGCCGTTCAAGTAGGAGATCCATTTATGGAGAAGCTGCTTTTAGAAGCTTGCCTTGAGTTGGTAAAATGTGATGCTCTTGTTGGGATTCAAGACATGGGGGCTGCAGGTCTTACTAGCTCATCAGCGGAAATGGCTAGTAAAGCAGGCTCTGGTATCGAAATGAATATGGATCTTGTACCACAGCGTGAAAAAGGCATGACGGCTTACGAAATGATGCTTTCTGAGTCTCAAGAGCGTATGCTAATCGTTGTTGAAAAGGGCCGTGAACAAGAAATTGTTGATATTGTTGCTAAGTACGATTTAGATGCAGTTGCGATCGGTGTCGTGACAGATGACAAAATGCTTCGCTTAGTTCATAACGGGGAAGTAGTTGCAAACGTTCCTGCAGATGCACTTGCAGAGGAAGCTCCGGTTTATCATAAGCCTTCTGCTGAACCTGCATACTTCCGTGAGTTCCAAGCAATGGAAAACACAGTGCCAGAAGTAAAAGATCATAATGAAACGTTAGTAAACCTTCTGAAGCAAGCGACGATCGCAAGCAAAGAGTGGGTTTACGATCAATACGATTATATGGTTCGTACGAGCACGGTTGTTGCACCAGGAAGCGATGCAGCAGTGGTTCGTATTCGTGGAACAAGAAAAGCATTAGCGATGACAACGGACTGTAATTCTCGCTACCTTTACTTGGATCCAGAAACAGGCGGGAAAATCGCGGTTGCTGAAGCGGCACGTAATATTGTTGCTTCTGGTGGGGTACCACTTGCGATCACAGACTGCTTAAACTTTGGAAATCCAGAGAAGCCTGAAATCTTCTGGCAGATTGAAAAATCGGTTGATGGAATGAGTGAAGCGTGTAACGTTTTAAGCACACCAGTAATCGGTGGGAACGTATCACTTTACAATGAAAGAAGTGGCACGGCTGTTTATCCAACACCGGTAGTTGGAATGGTTGGATTAATCGAGGACATCGATCATATTACTACGCAAAGCTTTAAAGAAGTAGGAGACTTAATCTATTTAATCGGGGAAACAAAGCCTGAATTTGGTGGAAGTGAGCTTCAAAAGCTAACAAACAACAACATCTTTGGTAAATCGCCTGAACTTAACCTAGAGGTAGAAAAGAAAGCTCAACAGCAAGTTCTTTCAGCGATTCGTGCAGGAGTGGTAGCATCAGCTCATGACGTGTCTGAAGGTGGAGTAGCGGTAGCACTTGCTGAGAGCTTAATGGGTAGCTCGAGTTTAGGAGCAGAAGTAACCCTTCAAGGCGAAGCAACAACGGCATTATTTAGTGAGTCACAATCTCGATTTGTATTAACAGTGAAAAAAGAAAACCAAGCTCAATTTGAGAGTTTAGTTGAGGCAACTTATATCGGTACAGTAACAGATACTTCTGATTTAAAAATAACTTGTGGTGAGGAATTGGTCGTTACACAACCAGTTTCTACGCTAGAAAAGGCTTGGAAAGGGGCAATCCCATGCTTGCTGAGCTAAAGGGGTTAAATGAAGAGTGTGGTATCTTTGGTATTTGGGGACATCCGGACGCTGCACAACTCACGTATTACGGATTGCATAGCCTTCAACACCGTGGTCAAGAAGGAACGGGCATGGTGGTTTCTGATCAAAAGAGATTGAAGGGCTTAAAAGGGGAAGGGCTTGTTGCCGAGATCTTTACGGCTAAGGCGATGGAAGAAATGACGGGATGTGCGGCCATTGGGCATGTTCGTTATGCAACAGCTGGAGGAGGCGGTTATGAGAATGTTCAACCGCTTCTCTTCAACTCACAGACGGGCAGTTTGGCTCTTGCGCACAATGGAAACCTTGTGAATGCGAATCAGCTGAAGCTTCAGCTTGAGGGACAAGGAAGTATTTTTCAAACGAGTTCTGATACAGAAGTGCTCGCTCATTTAATTCGTCGCGGTGGATTTTCATCGATTAAAGATCGAGTGAAAACAGCTTTAACGATGTTAAAAGGGGCTTATGCCTTCTTAATTATGACAGAAGATGAGTTAATGGTTGCTCTTGATCCGAACGGCATGCGACCATTATCCATTGCTAAATTGGGTGACGCGTATGTGGTTGCGTCAGAAACTTGTGCCTTTGACGTTGTAGGTGCTGAGTTTGTTCGTGATGTATTGCCAGGTGAGTTAATTACGATTAATGCAAATGGCATTCATTCGGAAATGTATTCACTTGCATCGAATCAAGCGATGTGTACGATGGAATATGTGTATTTTTCAAGACCAGATAGCAATATTCAAGGAATTAATGTGCATACGGCAAGAAAGGCAATGGGGAAAAAGCTTGCCTTAGAAGTGCCGATTGAAGCGGATGTCGTAACGGGTGTACCTGATTCTAGTATTTCAGCAGCGATTGGATATGCTGAACAATCGGGCATTCCTTATGAAATGGGCTTAATCAAGAACCGTTATGTGGGCCGTACGTTTATTCAGCCATCTCAAACTTTGCGCGAACAGGGAGTGAAGATGAAGCTTTCTCCCGTTCGTGGAGTGGTTGAGGGCAAGCGTGTCATTATGGTGGATGATTCGATTGTTAGAGGAACAACAAGCCGTAGAATCGTCACGATGTTGAAGGAAGCGGGAGCGAAGGAAGTACATGTGGTGATCAGTTCTCCGCCGATTCAAAATCCATGTTTCTATGGAATTGATACTTCTACAAGAGAAGAGTTAATTGCTTCTAAGCTTTCGCCTGAAGAAATTCGAGAGATGATTGGAGCGGATTCGCTCACATTCTTGAGTGTAGAGGGAATGCTTGAAGCAATCGGAAAGGATCCAAGAGAGGATCAATGCGGACAGTGCTTAGCTTGCTTTACTGGTAAATACCCAACGGAAATTTATCCAACAGAACTAACACTAGAAACGGTTAAATAATGGCAGCAGCACATGCTGCCTTTTCTTCGGAAATCTACTTTTATTTTAAAAAGTCTAGCACCGGCGTCTACTTAAGACGCTTGCGCTTTTCTATGGAGGGTTTTTACAATGGCAAATGCTTATAAACAAGCTGGGGTAGATATTGAGGCTGGATACGAAGCTGTTTCCCGTATGAAGAAGCATGTAGAGCGCACCATTCGTCCAGGCGTGCTAGGAGGCTTAGGTGGGTTTGGCGGTATGTTCGACCTTTCGAGTCTAAACCTGAAGGAGCCGGTACTCGTCTCTGGTACGGATGGCGTGGGAACGAAGTTGATGCTTGCGTTTATGCTCGATAAGCATGACACAATTGGAATCGATGCCGTGGCCATGTGTGTGAACGATATCGTGGTTCAAGGGGCAGAGCCACTTTACTTTTTAGATTATATTGCTTGTGGAAAAGCAGAGCCTAGTAAAATTGAAGCGATTGTTAAGGGAATTGCAGACGGTTGTGAGCAAGCGGGCTGCGCACTTGTTGGTGGAGAAACCGCTGAAATGCCTGGTATGTATAGCGAAGAAGAATATGATCTAGCTGGATTTTCGGTAGGAGCTTGTGAAAAGTCGGCATTAGTCAATGGTGCTTCGATTCAAGCGGGTGACGTGCTTATTGGACTAGCGTCAAGTGGTCTACACAGCAATGGTTTCTCATTAGTTCGTAAAGTGTTGCTAGAAAAAGCAGGACTTGATCTTACTCAGCACGTAGATGAACTTGGACGCACCCTTGGTGAGGAGTTGCTACAGCCAACAAAAATCTATGTGAAGCCACTATTAGCTGCTTTGAAAAAGTTTGAAATTAAGGGAATGGCTCATATTACGGGCGGTGGTTTTGTAGAAAACATCCCACGTATGCTTCCAGAAGGATTAGGAGCAGATTTAGAAGAGTCGAACTGGACCGTACCAGCGATTTTTAACCTGCTTGAAAAGCATGGTGAGCTTGACCGTAAAGAAATGTATAATATTTTTAATATGGGTACTGGAATGGTAGTAGCAGTGAATAAGGAGATTGCAATCGACGTAATTCGCTTCTTTAACGAAAGTGGAGAAAAAGCTTATGCAATCGGAACGGTATCTAGCCAAGAGGGAATACACATTAGGTAAGCGAGGGACAGTATGAAAAATATTGCTGTATTTGCATCAGGCTCGGGCAGTAATTTTGGTGCGATTTTAGAAGCGGTTCAATGTGGTGAGCTCAAGGCGAAGGTAAAGCTGTTAGTATGTGACCAGCCTAGTGCATACGCCATTCAAAGAGCAGAAGAGGCAGGCGTTCCAACGTTTGTGTTTCGGGCGAAGGACTATTCTTCCAAAGAGGAGTATGAACAAAAGATTTGTGCTCTTCTTACAGAGAAAAACATTGATCTTGTGGTATTAGCAGGGTATATGAGATTAATTGGTCCTACCTTGTTAACGGATTTTGAAGGAAAAATCATCAATATCCACCCATCGATGCTGCCGGCTTTTCCGGGTAAGGATGCGATCGGTCAAGCGTTAGCTGCTAATGTGGAAGAAAGCGGAGTAACTGTCCATTACGTGGACGCAGGGATGGATACGGGTCCTATTATCGCTCAACAGTCAGTAGTGATTGATGAGGGAGAAACAAAGGAAAGTCTGCAGAAAAAAATACATGAGGTGGAGCACAAGCTCTATCCAGCAGTAATCAGCCAGCTTTTAAAGGGTGAAAGGAGATCGGAAAGTGAAAAAACGAGCATTAATTAGTGTATCTGATAAAACTGGGGTTGTTGAGTTTGCCCGTCATTTAAGTGAATTAGGATATGAATTAATTTCTACTGGAGGAACAAAGAGTGCCTTACAGGCTGCAGGTGTTCCAGTTATTAGCGTAAGCGATGTAACAGGGTTTCCAGAGATTCTTGAGGGCCGCGTAAAAACACTTAACCCATACATTCACGGAGGCCTTTTAGCCAAGTTTTCAGATGAAAACCACCAAAAGCAACTAGCTGAGCATAAAATTGATCCAATCCAAATCGTTTGTGTCAATCTTTATCCGTTTCAACAAACGATTGCTAAGCCTGATGTGACCGTTGAAGATGCGATTGAAAATATCGATATCGGTGGACCAACGATGCTTCGTGCGTCAGCTAAAAACCACGAGTTCGTAACGGTGGTAGTTGATCCTTCTGATTACGAAGTGGTCCTAGCTGAGCTTAACGCTTCAGGTGATGTTGAGAAAGCGACACGTCGTAAGCTGGCTGCTAAGGTATTTAGACATACAGCTGCGTATGATGCGATGATCGCTGAATACATGACAGATCTTGCTGGTGAAGAAAATCCAGAAAAAATGACGGTAACTTATGAATTAAAGCAAAGCCTTCGTTATGGGGAAAACCCGCATCAAAAGGCAGCTTTTTATCGTAAGCCACTTGGCTCTGTTTTCTCAATTGCTAATGCCACTCAGCTTCATGGCAAAGAGTTATCATACAACAATATTAATGATGCGGATGCAGCTCTTCAAATCGTAAAAGAATTCACGGAGCCTGCTGCGGTTGCTGTTAAGCATATGAACCCTTGTGGGGTTGGAACAGGAACAGATGTTTATGATGCATTCACGAAGGCATTTGCTGCTGACCCTGTATCGATCTTTGGTGGAATTATTGCCTTGAATCGTGAGGTTGATAAGCAAACTGCTGAAAAGCTTCATGAAATTTTCTTAGAAATTATTATTGCTCCTTCTTATTCGAAGGAAGCACTAGAAGTATTAACAAGCAAAAAGAACCTTCGCTTGCTAACCATTCCATTTGATGAAAAAGCGAAGATTGAAAACAAGCATGTTTCGATCGAAGGCGGACTACTTGTTCAAGATCAAGACCGTTTTACACTTGAAGATGCGACTGTAACGGTAGCAACCAAGCGTGAGCCTAGTGAAGAGGAATGGAAAGCATTAAAGCTTGGCTGGAAGGTTGTTAAACATGTGAAATCCAATGCGATCGTTGTGAACGATGCAGACATGACGCTTGGAATTGGTGCTGGACAGATGAACCGTGTAGGTGCAGCGAAAATTGCTTTAGAACAAGCAGGAGAAAAGGCGACTGGTGCAGTACTTGCGTCGGATGCATTCTTCCCGATGGATGACACCGTTGAAGCAGCGGCAAAGGCTGGAATTACAGCGATTATTCAACCGGGTGGATCAATTCGTGATGAAGATTCAGTGAAAAAAGCAGATGAGTACGGAATTGCGATGGTATTCACTGGAGTTAGACATTTTAAACACTAATTTTCAGGATGGGGGTACAAACCATGAACGTTCTAGTCGTAGGTCGTGGAGGCCGAGAGCACGCTATTTGCTGGAAGGTAAGCCAAAGTCCTTCTGTGGAAAAGGTGTTCGTCGCTCCTGGGAATGTAGGAATGACAGACGTAGCCGTACGTGTAGATATTTCTGAAGACGAACAAGACAAGCTGATTGATTTTATAAAAGAAGAAAAGATCGGTCTTACGATTATTGGACCTGAAGCACCACTGCAAGCGGGACTTGCTGATCGTATTCGCGCAGAAGGGCTAGCGGTTTTTGGTCCAGATCAAAAAGCAGCTGTGATTGAAGGCAGCAAATCATTTGCCAAAGAGCTGATGGAGAAATACCAAATTCCAACAGCAGCATATCAGTCCTTTACAGATTTTGAAGAAGCGAAAGCGTATGTTGAAGAAAAAGGAGCTCCTATTGTAATCAAGGCGGATGGTCTTGCGGCAGGCAAGGGAGTGACCGTAGCTCTAACATTAGAGGAAGCGATTGACAGCTTGAAAGAAATGCTTGTGAACAGCAAGTTTGGTGCAGCTTCGGCTAAAGTCGTTATTGAAGAGTTTTTAGAGGGAGAAGAGTTTTCTCTGATGGCATTTGTGAATGGTGACGTGGTGGTGCCAATGGAAATTGCTCAAGATCATAAGCGTGCTTATGATGGTGACCAAGGACCAAACACAGGTGGTATGGGCGCTTATTCTCCTGTTCCGCAAATTAGCAGTGAAGCTGTTCAAACAGCCGTTGAAACGGTGTTAAAGCCTGCAGCTCAAGCGATGATAGCAGAAGGCAGAAGCTTCTGTGGAATTCTGTATGCGGGTCTGATCCAAACGACTGCGGGACCTAAGGTTATTGAGTTCAATGCTCGATTTGGTGATCCTGAAACACAGGTAGTTTTGCCAAGAATGGAATCTGATCTAGTAGAGGTAATCCTTGCTGTGTTAAAGGGAGAACAGCCAACTATCGAGTGGTCCTCGGATGCCGTGGTGGGTGTTGTTTGCGCAGCAAAAGGCTACCCAGAACAGCCTGAAAAGGGCAGCGTCATCGAAGGGCTTGATTCTGTGAAGGAAGGACTTGTCTTCCATGCTGGAACAGATCAGAACGAAGAAGGAAAAATCGTTACTGCTGGTGGACGTGTATTGCTTGCAGCTGCTAAAGCAGACACTCTTCAATCGGCACAAGAACGTGTGTATGCCGAGTTATCAAATGTGTCGAGTGAGGGCATTTTTTACAGAAAAGATATTGGACATAAAGCCATTACGTTTGCCGCTTGCCAGACTTCTTGATATAAACAAACAGAAGAGCAACGATGCTTCCGATCAAAGCGATTAAAACGAAGGACATGTCACTAACATATTCCCAAAACATACAGTGATAACTCCTTTCTATAGTGAGATTCCCCCTCTAAATGTTTAGAGGGGGATATTTTATTTGCTAGACGGGCGCTTACGCTCTTCCTATTGAGTATTATAAGGTAAAAACTGTTCCGTCATTGATTTTTCGTTAGACGATTGATTTTGATTGCCTCTCAAATTTTGTTCTCTTTCATAGAGGGCAACAATTGGACAAAAGCGCACAATCCCCTCTGCTACCTTCATAGCACCTAAAATCCCTAACAATACATAAGAATCTCTCCAAGGCATTTTGGTATGTTTTGCTGTACTCCATGCTAAGACACTTAAACCTATCGTAATACGGACAAGGGCATTTAAAATTCCAATATTGGGCTTAATATTCATGAAATTGTCACTCCTTTACATTTTTTAAAAAAATTTAGTATTTCTTTACTGCGTTAAACAGTGAAATATGATACTATAAAAGCCAAACCTACAAAATGTAAGGGTTTTCATTTTGAGTAGGTAGGGTTGTATTTCTAACAAGATCTTTAAAAAACAATGTGAAAGAATCTTACAAACTAATGGTAGAATTTTGATATTTCATTTATTGTTACCCGTAATATGACAATAATTTTTCTAAGATAATGAACACTGCGTAAGGAGGGACATACATGCTGGATCAACGCTATCGATGGAAAAATAAACATATTAGAGAACATATTTCTGTTCTAGATGGAAATGTTTCTCCAACCATTCTTTTAATCAATGCCAAGTACCTGAATCAAACATTTCGTACTTGGATGACAGCAAATATATGGATATACGAGGACCGTATTATTTATGTGGGTGACAAATATCCTGACAATGTAGAGCATTGTGAAATCGTTGATTGCTCAGGTCTTTTGCTGGTGCCAGGCTATATTGAGCCACATGCGCATCCCTTTCAAATATATAATCCCCATTCGCTTGCACACTATGCATCGCAGTGTGGAACAACAACACTCATAAATGACAATATGGTGCTTGCTTTGCAGATGGAAAAAAATAAAGCGTTTTCATTTATGAGGGAGATGCGTAAATCACCAACCTCTATGTATTGGTGGTGCCGTTTTGATGCACAAACAGAGATTCGAGACGAAGAACAAATTTTTTCACATAGCAATGTGAAATCCTGGCTCGAACATGATGCGGTCATTCAAGGGGGAGAGCTGACCGGTTGGCCAAAGCTTCTTGATGGCGATGATATGATGCTTCATTGGATGCAAGAAGCCAAACGAATGAGAAAGAAAGTGGAAGGTCATTTTCCTGGCGCATCTGAAAAAACTTTAGCGAAAATGATGTTATTTGGTGCAGACTGTGACCATGAAGCGATGACGGGAGAGGAAATTTATAACCGTCTGATGCAGGGGTATATGGTTTCTTTAAGGCATTCATCTATTCGTCCAGATTTACCTGTCCTACTAGATGAAATTCATCAGCTCGGAATCACCATGTACGATAAATTTATGTTTACTACGGACGGGGCATCTGCTCACTTTTACGAGAATGGAATCATTGATGAAATGATTCGTATCGCCATTGAAAAAGGAGTACCAGTCATTGATGCCTATAATATGGGAACGATTAATGTTGCACGCTACTACAATGTAGAACACTTGCATGGAAATATTGCAACAGGAAGAGTAGCGAATATTAACTTTTTAACAGATGAGCGTAATCCAACTCCTGTATCGGTTCTTGCAAAAGGACAGTGGGTGAAAAGGGATGGAGAGGACACCAATGCCTATGAGCGGCTAAATTGGGGGGATATGGGGTTTGAACCGTTAAAATTAGATTGGGAACTATCTATGGATGATTTTCAGTTTTCTATGCCATTTGGAATTAAAATGGAGAACGCGGTGATTACCAAGCCATATTCAGTGTCAATTGATGCCAATTACGATGAGCTTTCGTATGACCATGATGAGTGCTTCTTCATGCTAATTGATAAACATGGCAAATGGAGAATCAACACGATGTTAAAAGGATTCTCTAACAAGGTGCAGGGCCTAGCTAGCTCGTATTCGACTACTGGAGATATTATTTTAATTGGAAAAAACAAGTATGAAATGATGAACGCTTTTCATCGAATGGTCGAGTTAGGTGGAGGAATTGTCATCAGTGAGGAAAGAAGAATTGTGTTGGAAATTCCACTGCCATTAAGTGGCGTGATGAGTGATCACTCTATAGAGAGGCTGGTAGAGGAAGATAAGGAATTGCTTGCTTATTTGAAAACAAAAGGATACGCGTACGCTGATCCTTTTTATACCTTGCTTTTCTTCTCATCTACTCATCTGCCGTATATCCGAATCACGCAGCAGGGGATGTACGATGTGATGAACAAAATGATACTCTTTCCAACGATAATGCGTTAAAATATAAAAGGACATCATAGAATGAGGATAGAAAAAGATTATTAGGGGTGTAATGATGCTTAAGAAATGGATAACAGTCGGGCTGGCATCTGCCTTTTTACTAACTGGCTGTAACAAAGTAGAAGAGGTTCAACAGGAAAGTGAAATACCAGTGGAAGAGGAAGATACAGTCGTAGAAGAAGTATCCCAAACGTTTGAAGCTCCTTTAACTGGTGTGGAACTATCAGAAGAACCTTCTGGTCGAGCGTTTGGTGTGATGATCAACAATGATCCAAAAGCAAGACCGCAGTCCGCACTGAACCAGGCAGACATCGTTTACGAAGTGTTAGCAGAAGGCAATGTAACGAGATTTCTGGCCATTTTTCAAAGCGAACATCCTGAAAATATTGGTCCAGTAAGAAGTGCAAGGGATTATTATATCGATCTTGCAAGCGGGTATGATTCATTATATATCGCTCATGGGTACAGCCCTGAAGCACAGGAAATGCTTACGAGTGGGGTTATCGATAATTTAAATGGAATGCAGTATGACGGTACGCTTTTTAAACGTGCGAGCTTTAGGCAGGCACCACATAACTCCTATATTTCTTATGAAAGTATTTTAAAAGGAGCAAAGCAAGTCGGTTATGACATGTCAGAAGCTCCAGAGACACTGCCTTTTTATGACGAAGACGAGTTAGCTAGCATCACAGGTGAGGCTGCTGAGAATGTAACAGTTGCCTACTTAAAGAGTAATCTGTTTAAGGTCGACTACAAATACGATAACAGTAGCAAAAAATATGCGAGATATTCAAATGATGAACAAACGATAGATTTAGATTCAGAGGAGCCGGTTCTTCTCGACAATGTCTTTATTGCTGAGATGGAACACACGGTACTCGATGACTCTGGAAGAAGAGAGATCGATTTAACCTCTGGTGGAAAAGGGTATTTATTGCAACAAGGAAAGCTTCTTCAGGTAGAGTGGAAAAATGTAGATGGAAGAATCCTTCCATTCTTAAATGGCGAAGAAGTCAAGTTTGTTCCAGGGAAAACATGGATCAATATCGTTCCAACAAATCCAGGATTGGAACAAACCGTTACGATACAATCATAAAGGAGTCTAGATAATGCAAATTGATAAATTAAGGGGCAAAGAGCTCGATCAGTTATTTAAGGCGGTATTAACGTTAAAGGATTTAGAAGAGTGCTATAAGTTCTTTGATGATTTATGTACGGTAAATGAAATCCAATCATTAGCCCAGCGGTTAGAAGTAGCCCGAATGCTTCGTGAAGGGAAAACCTATCATAAAATCGAAACAGAAACAGGGGCAAGTACAGCAACCATTTCTCGTGTAAAGCGTTGTTTGAATTACGGGAACGATGCGTATGAGATGGCATTAGAGCGTGTAAAAGAAGAAGAAGCTGGGACGATTTCGGAGTAAAAAAAGGATTAGAGATGAAAATATCTCTAATCCTTTTTTTTGAATTAAAATTGAGTTTGAAAATAAGCGGAGAAATTTCTCTTAATTAGAAAATTGCTCTGAAAATAGCTTAGATAGACGGAGAGAATCCGCCTATTGATTTGAAAAACGTGAAAATGGGTAATTTTGTTTTGCTTAACCGGAAAACCTCCGCTTATATACCCCAAAACAAGCTGTATTCTGTAGCTTAACAGAAAAATCTCCGCTTATTTGTACCAATCTTAAACCCGCCAGATTTATAAAAACTCTCACGCCCTCCTTCCAATTTTGAAAATATTTATGATATTAACTTAGAAAAAATGAAACCGAACAGAAATCTTCGGTTTTCTTTTTTGTCTCTTTCGCTAGTGCTATAATGGTGTAATGTGATAGTAGATGGGAGGTTACAGCATGTACGATGCAAGAGAATGGCGACATGCTTTTAAATTAGATCCTGATAAGGAAATTTCAGATGAAGCTTTAGAGAGAATATGTGAGTCAGGCACAGATGCCGTCATTGTTGGTGGAACCGATGGCGTAACGGATGAAAAGGTACTGGATTTGATGGCAAGAATCAGAAGATACACGGTGCCCTGTGTGCTGGAAATCTCAAACCTTGAGTCGATTACACCAGGCTTTGATCTTTATTTTATCCCAACGGTCTTAAATAGTCCTGATGGGAAATGGATTGTTGATTTACATCATCAAGCAGTTAAGGAATATGGGGAGATTATGAATTGGGATGAAATTCTTGTTGCAGGATATTGTATCTTGAACGAAAATTGTAAAGCAGCCAAACTAACCCAAGCTCAAACATCTTTAACCATGGAAGATGTGGTTGCTTATGCGCAAATTGCTGAGAAGATGTTTCATTTGCCTATTTTTTATTTAGAATACAGTGGAACCTATGGGGACCCAGAGGTCGTGAAGGCCGTTAGCCAAGCAACCCAGGAGACAACCGTGTTTTACGGCGGAGGTATTCATACATTAGAGCAGGCAAAGGAAATGGCTGAACTAGCAGATGTCATTATTGTGGGGAATGCTGTTTACGACAATTTAGAAGAAGCTCTTCAAACGGTCGAAATTAAATTGATTAAACGATAGTAAAAAGGTAAAATAGAATAAGAACATATGTTTGTATGGTGGTGAAAATATAGTGCAATACTTAACAGATAAATTATTAAATGGTTTGAATCCAGAACAACAGCGAGCGGTGAAAACGACGGATGGTCCTCTGTTATTAATGGCTGGTGCGGGTAGTGGAAAGACGAGAGTACTAACGCATCGTATTGCCTATTTAATGGTAGAGAAGCAAGTGAATCCGTACAATATTTTGGCGATCACGTTTACAAATAAAGCAGCTCGTGAAATGAAGGAACGTATTTATTCCATGATGGGTGGAGTGGCAGATGAAATTTGGGTATCTACCTTTCACTCGATGTGTGTACGAATTTTAAGAAGAGATATTGACCGACTAGGTTACAATCGTAATTTTACGATTCTTGATACAACGGACCAACAATCCGTGGTTAAAACCATTTTAAAAGAAAAAAACCTTGACCCAAAAAAGTATGACCCACGTGCGATTCTTGGCGCTATCAGCTCAGCGAAAAACGAACTGATCGGTCCGGAAGAATTCGCGAAAAATGCGGGCGGTCATATGGATCAAATTGTTGCTGATGTGTACGAGCTTTATCAGAAGCGACTGCGCAAAAACCAAGCACTCGATTTTGATGATTTGATTATGACGACGATTCAACTGTTTCAACGTGTTCCAGAGGTACTAACTTTCTATCAACGAAAGTTCCAATATATTCATGTGGATGAGTATCAGGATACAAACAGAGCCCAGTATATGCTTGTAAAGCTAATGGCTCAGCGTTTCCAAAACCTTTGTGTCGTTGGTGACTCAGATCAGTCAATTTATCGCTGGCGTGGGGCGGACATTGCCAACATCCTGTCTTTTGAAAAGGATTATCCACGATCAGAGGTTATTCTTCTTGAACAAAACTATCGCTCAACCAAGAGAATTCTTTTTGCGGCGAATGAAGTGATTAAGAACAATTTAAATCGTAGAGACAAGAATCTTTGGACGGAAAATCCAGAAGGAAATAAGATTTTCTATTATCGTGCGGACAGTGAGCAAAGTGAAGCGCAGTTCGTAGCCGGGAAAATCAAGGAAGCTGTTCAAAGCGGTGAACGAAAATACTCCGACTTTGCCATTCTGTATAGAACCAATGCCCAGTCCCGTGTAATGGAGGAAGTGTTATTAAAGTCGAACATTGAATACTCCATCGTCGGTGGGGTGAAGTTCTATGACAGAAAAGAAATCAAAGATACGCTTGCTTACTTACGCTTGATTGCCAACCCAGATGACGATATCAGCCTAACTCGTGTGATTAATGTTCCGAAAAGAGGAGTGGGTTCAAGCTCCGTCGATAAAATTGCCAACTTTGCAGACATGCATGATATGTCTATGTTCCAAGCACTTGGATCAATAGAGTTAATTGGATTAAGCCCGAAAATCACAAAAGCTTGCCGAGAGTTTTATGATTTAATAAATAACTACACGCATATGCAAGAGTATTTATCCGTGACAGAGCTTGTAGAAGAAGTGTTAGAGAAAACAGGCTATTATGAAATGTTAAAAGCGGAAAAATCGATTGAAGCACAAAGTCGACTAGAAAACTTGGACGAATTCTTGTCTGTTACGAAGAACTTTGAAGAAGGAAATGATGATAAAAGTTTGATTGCCTTCTTAACGGATCTTGCCCTTGTTGCCGATATCGATAAGTTGGATGAAGACGGAAAGCAAGTCGATACCGTCGTGTTGATGACCTTGCACTCGGCTAAAGGTCTTGAATTTCCTGTTGTGTTCCTTTTAGGACTAGAGGAAGGGGTGTTCCCTCATAGCCGCTCTCTTATGGAAGAAGCGGAGATGGAGGAAGAGCGTCGCCTTGCTTATGTGGGAATCACAAGAGCAGAGGAAGAACTGTTTATCACGAATGCACAAATGAGGACCTTATTTGGGCGTACGAATATGAACCCTCCTTCTCGATTTATAGGTGAGATTCCAGCAAATCTTCTTGAAGGATTAGAGCCAAAAAAGCCGTCGCTACAATCACAGTCAACCAGTCCTTTTGCCGCTAGACAAGCAGCCGCTGTACGCAAGCCGGTACTTCGTCCAATGACGATTTCAACGGGTGGAGAAGAGCTTGGATGGAAAGTGGGAGACAAGGCCGTGCACGGAAAATGGGGCACAGGTACCGTTGTTAGTGTAAAAGGCGAAGGAGAAGGAATCGAGCTTGATATCGCATTTCCTAAACCAGTGGGGATCAAACGACTGTTAGCGAAGTTTGCTCCTATAACAAAAGGATAATAGAAATGCGTAAGCACCCGTTTAGCAACGTATGGACTGGAGGGCCTCGACTGAGATAAAGGAAACACGGAGAGCGCAAGCGATTCGATGTTGACTTATCGTAGGGAGAGGATCGAAGTACACTAGTTGCTGGGTGCTGGAGATGGACAATTTTCAAAGATTAATTTGTTATACTGATTTAACTTGTAAAAATCAATCAAACGATTGATTGAAATTGCTTAAAGCTAAGCTACAACTGGTACGAGGGCAATTCAATCAAACGTTTGATTGAAAATGAATTTTCTATTTTAAAATAGTTCTGATGGAAGGGTTGAGTACATGGATCAACAAGCTGCGGAAAAAAGAGTACAAGAGCTGCATGTCCAGTTAAATCAGTTAAACTACGAATATCACGTATTAGACCAACCAACCGTTTCAGATGCTGAATATGATCAATTATTAAGAGAATTAATCAATCTGGAAGAATCTTTTCCTCAACTAAAAAGTCCGGACTCCCCTACACAACGCGTAGGTGGAGCCGTCTTAGATATGTTTGAAAAGGTACAGCATCAATCCCCTATGCTTAGTCTCGGTAATGCCTTTGGAGAACAGGATTTACTGGATTTTGACCGACGTGTACGTCAAGCCGTTGGAGACCTAATTTCTTATGTGTGTGAATTGAAAATTGATGGACTAGCGGTTTCACTTCGTTACGAAAATGGTTTATTTATTCGAGGAGCAACAAGAGGAGATGGAACGATTGGTGAGGATATTACGTCTAATCTACGTACAATCAAATCCATTCCACTAAGATTAAAAGAGCCAGTTTCGATTGAAGTTCGTGGAGAAGTGTTCATGCCTCGAAAATCGTTTGAAGCATTGAATGCATTGAAGATGGAACGAGGGGAAGAGTTGGCAGCCAATCCCCGAAATGCTG
Organism: Bacillus sp. (in: firmicutes); assembly: GCA_011524525.1. Taxonomy (GTDB): domain Bacteria; phylum Bacillota; class Bacilli; order Bacillales; family Cytobacillaceae; genus Robertmurraya_A. The sequence goes on from WTKE01000089.1 coordinate 24,406, forward strand.
CAGCCGGTTCATTAAGACAGCTTGATCCAAAGATTGCTGCTTCACGTAATTTGGATATTTTCCTATATAATATTGCAGATGTAGGGGAGACCGGTGTGATTTCCCATAGTGCAGGCTTAGATTTGCTAGAAAGTCTAGGTTTTAAAACGAATAAGGAAAGAAGAAAATGTGCTTCTATCGAGGAAGTCATTTCTTATGTTAATGAGTGGACGGAACAACGCCCGAACCTCCCATATGATATCGACGGGATCGTTATTAAGGTAGACTCTCTTTCACAGCAGGAGGAGCTTGGTACAACGGCCAAAAGCCCACGTTGGGCCATCGCGTACAAATTCCCAGCTGAAGAAGTGGTCACGACTTTAAAATCAATTGAATTAAGTGTAGGACGTACAGGTGTCGTTACACCAACGGCCATTCTTGAACCTGTCCGCGTAGCTGGAACAACCGTACAACGTGCCTCTTTACATAACGAAGATTTGATTCGTGAAAAAGACATCAAAATTGGCGATCAGGTGGTTGTCAAAAAAGCAGGAGACATTATTCCAGAGGTCGTAAACGTTCTCGTTGAGAGACGAACAGGAGCAGAGGAAGAGTTCCGTATGCCCACTCACTGCCCAGAATGTGAAAGCGAGCTAGTGAGACTTGAAGAGGAAGTGGCGCTGCGCTGTATTAATCCAAAATGTCCGGCACAAATCAGAGAAGGATTGATTCACTTCGTATCAAGAACCGCTATGAATATCGATGGTCTGGGTGAAAAGGTCATCAGTCAGTTATTTGCTGAACAATTGATTGAAGATGTAGCGGATATTTATAAATTGACCTTTGATCAGTTGATTCAATTAGAGAGAATGGGTGAAAAGTCTGTTAATAATCTGATTGAAGCGATTGAAGCTTCAAAAGCCAATTCTCTTGAAAAGCTGTTGTTTGGATTAGGCATCCGTCATGTGGGAGCCAAAGCCGCAAAAACTCTTGCACAAGAATTTGAAACGATTGATCGACTGGCATTGGCTACGGCTGAGGAGTTAACAGCCATCAACGAAATCGGAGAAAAAATGGCCGAATCAGTGGTCGCTTATTTTGAGCTCGAAGAAGTGAAAGAGTTAATCGAAGAGCTAAAAGAAGCCGGAGTTAATACGATTTATAATGGACCAAAAAAGATTGCCGTTGAAAACATCGATCATTTCTTTGCCGGAAAAACCATTGTCCTAACCGGAAAGCTAGAGCAGCTTTCTCGTAATGACGCAAAGGAAAGAATCGAAGCGTTTGGCGGAAAAGTCGCAGGAAGTGTAAGTAAGAAAACAGATTTAGTAATCGCTGGGGAAGAGGCTGGTTCCAAATTAACAAAAGCAGAACAGCTTGGAATTGAAGTATGGAATGAAGAGAGATTAGTCGAAGAATTGAAGAAATAGAGGTGATACCATGAGGAAGATTCTAATGGTTGCTCTTACCGTTCTCTTGAGTTTAACAGCCTGTGCTCCTAACCTTCAGAAGCAAGAAGAGGTGGTACAGGAAAACGATGATACAAAGGAAAAGGCCATTATACCGAAGTATCAGATTTCTGATCAATACTATCGGACGATCCTACCTTTTGAGCCTTCACAAGCAAGAGGGTTAATCGTAAATAATTTAAACACAAGATACGATATTAGTGAGTTTGAAACAGGGTTAATGCGGCTGGCGCAAACGTCCTTTGGTCCAGACAAGTACCTTTTTAAAGAAGGGCAAAATCTTGACCGGGAAACGGTTGGTTTATGGTTGAACCGTAAAATGACGGCGACGCAGCTACAAGATGCTGGTTTAAAAGAAGATGAAAACATTGGTTTGAACCCGCAAATTCCTGAAGGTGGAGATATTACAGCGAATAATGAACAGAACCCGATCTATTTAGCGCATCTTTTAGAGCACAACTATCTTCTGAAAGATGAAGATGGAACCGTTCGTCTCGGAGGCGTGGTGATCGGGCTGGCATTAAACTCTGTCCACTATTACCAAAAGGAAGCATACGGTGCAACGTTCGAATCCGAAATTTCTCAAGCTAAACTTGAAGAAGAAGGAAAAAGAATTGCTGCAGAAGTATTGACTAGACTTCGGGGGATGAAGAACTTAGCGAATGTCCCGATTACGATCGCCCTTTTTAAACAGAAAAGTCGTTCTTCTGTTGTTCCAGGGAATTTTATTGCCTATGCATCGGCAGATAAAGGAAGTTCAAAATTGGGAGCTTGGCAAAGCGTAAACGAAAGTTATTTCCTATTTCCGTCTACCGAAGCGACAAATGCCCATCGTGATGATGTGACCTTCTTTTTGAATTTCAAACAGGACGTGGAAACGTACTTTCCGAATTTTAACGGTGTCATTGGTCAGGCTTTTTATGTAGGAGATCAACTTCAAGAGCTGAAAATCGATATCCCGATCCAGTTTTACGGAAAAGCAGAAGCTGTGGGCTTTACGCAGTACGTAACAGGGTTGGTGATGGAGCATTTCCCTGACTATTATTCAGTCGAGGTGAACATCTCTTCCGTGAACGGACAGGAAGGTTTGATCGTGAAAGAAGCTGGAGACAAGGAACCATTTGTTCATATTTATCAATAATTCTTAAGACAAGGTGAATGCCTTATCTTTTTCTGTTCATTTGAAGGAGCTTTCGATATCGTGCTAAAATGGAGTGTGTAACGTTTTCATCATAAGGAGGCGAAAGAATTGGTGCAACCGTATGAACATGAACCATTCACAGACTTTTCTAATGATCAGGAACGTGAAGGATATTTATTAGGCTTACAAACAGTAGAAGGATATCTTGTTCAGGACTATGATTTAATCATTGGTGGTGAGCGAGTTTCTACAGAAGATAAAATTGTTTCATATAATCCATCACATAAAACAGAAGTCGTTGGACGCGTCTCTAAGGCAAATCGTGAACTAGCTGAAAAAGCCATGCAAGCGGCTGTGGAAGCATTTGAAACGTGGAGAAAAGCAAAGCCAGAATTACGTGCAGATGTACTCTTTAAAGCCGCTGCGATTATTCGCCGTCGCAAACACGAATTCTCTGCTCTGTTAACAAAGGAAGCAGGGAAACCTTGGAGAGAAGCGGATGCGGATACAGCAGAAGCAATTGACTTCCTGGAATATTACGCACGTCAAATGCTGTTGCTGAAGGACGGAGTGCCGGTAAATAGCCGACCAAATGAGTTTAATCGTTATGACTATATTCCATTGGGAGTAGGAATTATTATCTCTCCTTGGAATTTTCCGCTAGCCATCATGGCTGGAACAACCGTAGCCGCGATTGTAGCTGGAAATACAGTTCTTTTAAAACCAGCTTCCACCACTCCTGTGGTAGCAGCGAAGTTTGTGGAAGTGATGGAGGAAGCGGGCTTACCGAAGGGTGTATTGAACTTTGTACCTGGTAGCGGAGCTGAGGTTGGTGACTACTTGGTCGATCACAAGGATACGCGTTTTATCTCCTTTACAGGATCAAGAGATGTGGGACTTCGAATTTTCGAGCGTGCTTCTAAATTGAATGAAGGACAAATTTGGTTAAAACGAGTCATTGCTGAGATGGGTGGAAAGGACACGATCGTCGTAGATAAGGAAGCGGATCTTGAATTAGCGGCACAGTCCATTGTTGCCTCGGCATTTGGCTTCTCTGGTCAAAAATGTTCGGCATGCTCTCGTGCAGTTATTGTAGAGGATGTTTACGATACCGTATTAAAGCGTGTGGTGGAGTTAACCAATCAATTAACTCTTGGTAATCCGGAAGAGCAAAACGTGTTTATGGGACCTGTGATCGATCAAAGTGCTTTTAATAAAATTATGAGCTATATTGATCTGGGGAAAAAGGAAGGCCGTTTAGTCGCTGGAGGAGGGGGAGATAACTCGAAAGGCTTTTTCATTAAGCCTACTGTTTTCGCTGACTTAGCCCCGAATGCACGATTAATGCAAGAAGAAATCTTTGGGCCGGTTGTTGGTTTTACAAAAGCGAAGGACTTTACAGAAGCCATTAGCATCGCAAATAACACGGAATATGGATTAACAGGAGCGGTTATAACAACCAACCGTGAGCACATGCAACAAGCACGCGAAGACTTCCACGTAGGGAATCTATACTTTAATCGCGGTTGCACAGGTGCGATTGTCGGGTATCAGCCATTTGGAGGCTTCAATATGTCAGGAACGGACTCAAAAGCGGGCGGACCTGACTACTTATTGCTACATTTACAAGCTAAAACAACATCTGAATTGTATTAATTAACATGTGAGCACCACTCCAGATTTGGGGTGGTGTTTTTTTTTGGAGCAAGGGGAGGGGGATATGACGCGAGAGCAGGGGAAAATGAGTGAGAGGAGTCATAAGAAGTGGGTTATGACGCGAGTGCAGGGGAAAATGAGTGAGAGGAGTCATAAGAAGTGGGTTATGACGCCGAGTGCAGTTGGAAATGAGCGGGAGGAGTCATAAGAAGCGGGTTATGACGCGAGTGCAGTTGGAAATGAGCGGGAGGAGTCATAAGAAGTGGGTTATGACGCGAGAGCAGGGGAAAATGAGTGGGAAGAGTCATAAGAAGTGGGTTATGACGCGAGAGCAGGGGAAAATGAGTGGGAGGAGTCATAAGAAGTGGGGTATGACACGAGTGCAGGGGAAAATGAGTGAGAGGAGTCATAAGAAGTGGGTTATGACACGATTACAGGGGAAAATGAATGGGAAGAGTCATAAGAAGTGGGTTATGACGCGAGTAAAGGGGAAAACGAGTGAGAGGAGTCATAAGAAGTGGGTTATGACGCGAGTGCAGGGGAAAATGAGT
>WTKE01000069.1 GCA_011524525.1 Bacillus sp. (in: firmicutes)
CGGAGATGTGTATAAGAGACAGGGAGGAAGACAATAAAATTAAGTTTGCAAAAATTGCGTTTTTCCACATATTTTTTGATGATTTTTGTCTTTCAGCACTTAGAATTTCATGATATAATAATTTATTTTTCCCTCTATTTACTTATCTAAAACACTACTTATATTTTCAATTTTCTGGAGATATCTATTAATTTATGGTAAAATTGGACGAGAATCATTTCGTCAGGAGTGGTAAAATTGAAGAAATTCTTAATTGGCTTTGGTGGATTTTTAATCCTCCTGGGTGCAGGTGGATTAATCAATCATATATCGATGACCTTTAAAGCAGCTGAAGCCGAAAGAGAAATGTATGGTGGGTCAATCGACTTTATGTTACTACAAATGGTTGGTTCTTTCGGACCTTATTTATTTTCGCTGATAGGTGGAGGAATCATTATTGCCATTACAGCCTTTTTAACTGCATATGAAAAAAGAAATGACCTCACCTCACAGTTAATTCATACTTTATCAAACAAAGATTCAGATAAAAAAATAAATGTTATTTCTCCCCAATCACAACAAACAGAAAATACCCTACAGCAGGATTCAGAAGAGGATGAAATTCCACTTTATGAACAACCACAAAATGAGCGGCTTTATTGGAATGGATAACATGCTCAGGCAAAAGAAGCCCATACTTATATGCACACTTTCAACCATGCTAATATTAGCAGGATCATTGGTTTTCTTTCATTTTTACTTTAGTTATAAAGAGGTACAATCACTCTCTGCTAGTTGTTATGACCAGGTTGGCTTTCCTATTATTGAAAAGTCAGGTACAAAGATAGAGTATTTTCATTGTGATGTTGAATAGAATAAAACCGCTTGGAGATCTCCAAGCGGTTTTATTATTTATATATATGAACGGTTGGTTCCTCTTGGTTTGGCTCTTTCAAAATGAGTGCTTCCTGACCAGATGTTGACATAATATTGACTTCTACGTTCATGTAATCCGGAAAGTATTCCATGATTTTCCCTGTAACAAATTGAGTAAATGCCACTACTTCTGCTTTTCCATAAAACTGCATTGGAATTTCAATATCAAGGTAGTTAAGTTCCTCATTTCTGTAAAAAGCTTTTCCGATTACACCTGTGTAATTCGGGAAAAACTCTTCGATATCCTGCTTAAATCGATTAAACATTTGTGCGTCATCTCTGTAGTCTTCTGTTGCTTCCGGTGATGGAAAGAAGTAATAATCTTCGTTTATATCTTCCCATTTCCCTAAATTGTTTGTTCCCTGTTTTACGGTTGTTTTCGCAATAAAATTACCAGGCACAATTGAGGACTTCTCTTCTTGTTCGTATAAAGCAATAACAATAGGCACATTTTCTAATCCGTTTGTATTTCTAACACGATTAATGACTTCCTGTGCAATCTCTTTCCCTTTTGCTAAGACCTCACTTCTACTAATGTTATGGTACCTAGCATAACCATCCTCTTGATTAAAGTAGTGCATAGAATTCATCGCTAACCCGATAACAACTCCACCAAGCTCTACGGTATCACCTTCACGGATTAAGTAGTTATGTTCAAGCATATGTGCGAGATAAATAGGATTAGCTGCATTCTGTTGTTCTAGTCCACCTTCACCAGTCAGAGCAGGATTTAATCCTAGATCTACAAATTTGTCTCCATCTTCTTTCGCCTCTGCTTGGGCCTGTTTCAAGGCATCTCCTGTTAGCTTTCGTTTTAACCAGCTAGTAATAACATCACTTGTTAAATATTGTCCTTCCTGGTATAGATATTTATCTGTTGAAAACGTCTCCTGCGCAACCCTCATTAATCCCGTTTCAAACTCATCAATATCTAGTCGGGTATTTAATTGCTCTGAAACTAAGCCTCTTGCTTCCCCTTGCTTAAACGGTAAGATCATTTTGTAATATGAATCTGAAATATTATACTTTGGAATGATCGCTGTTTCCGTAGATTCATCCTCTGTTTCCTGAACGATTTCCTCTTGCTCTCCGAAATTAGGTGCACAAGCCGTTAAAAATAGTAAGCCTGTTAACACCATAACTAGTTTCTTTTTCAATGTAAGTCCACACCTCTTATTTTTTCCTATTTCACTGGGACGGGTTGACGATTATTTATTTAACTCTTCTATCAATTGAGTTTCATTCCATACTTCGATATTTAGCTCTTCCGCTTTTTTTAGTTTACTTCCTGCGGCCTCCCCGGCTATGACAAGATCTGTGCTTTTGCTAACACTTCCTGTCACTTTACCACCTAGAGCTTCAATACCTTCTTTCGCTTCATTTCGTGACAATTGTTCAAGCTTCCCTGTTAACACAATCGTTTTTCCGGCAAAATAAGAATCACTGTCTTCCGCTTTTACCAACTTAGGGCCTTTGTACATTGTGTTAACACCTAATGCTTGGAGTTCACTCACAAGATGCTGTACATCAGGGTTTTGAAAGTAGGTTGTAATGGCATCTGCCATTTTTCCACCGATTTCATTGATTGCTACTAACTCTTCCTCTGTACTCTTCTGAAGATTTTCAATTGTTTCAAATTGTTGAGCCAATGTTTTAGCTGCTTTTGATCCGACGTGGCGAATGCCCAAACCAAAAAGAAGTCTTTCAAGTGAATTCTCCTTCGATTGCTCAATTGCTTGTAACAGGTTGTCAGTTGACTTTTCACCCATTCTCTCAAGCCCGAGGAGCTGTTCTCTTGTTAACCGGTAGAGATCTGCCACATCTTTAATTAATCCTGCGTGGAATAGTTGAGAGACAACTCTTTCTCCAAGACCGTCAATATTCATCGCATTTCGTGATACAAAGTGAATGAGACCTTCTTGAATCTGAGCAGGGCATTGTGGGTTAATACAGCGTAATGCTACTTCTCCTTCAATTCTTACCAGATCACTTTCACATGCCGGGCAATGTGTTGGCATTGAAAATTCCTGTTCTTCACCTGTGCGATGTTCCACTAAAACATTGACGACCTCGGGAATGATATCTCCCGCTTTTTTAACCACAACTGTGTCTCCGAGCTTAATATCTTTTTCTCGAATTAAATCTTCATTATGTAGTGATGCACGTTGTACGGTAGTACCAGCAACCCTCACCGGTTCTAAAATAGCTGTGGGTGTGATAACCCCTGTTCTTCCAACACTTAGTTCGATATTGATTAGTTTTGTCATAACTTCTTCAGCTGGAAATTTATAAGCAACAGCCCAGCGGGGACTTTTTGCCGTAAACCCAAGTTCTTCCTGCTGATCTAAAGAATCTACTTTAATAACAATCCCATCAATATCATAAGGTAGTGTTGCACGTTTTTCCTGAAGGTTTTCAATCAGAGTAATCACTTCATCAATATTTTCACATTTTCTACGTTCTTTATTTGTTTTGAAGCTTTCTTTCTCAAGAAAATCTAATGCTTCACTATGTCTTTGAATACCTGTTGCCCCTAAATCAGCGATACTATAAACAAAAATATCGAGATTTCTCTTGGCTGCTATCTTAGGGTCCAGTTGTCTAATTGAACCTGCAGCAGCATTTCTGGGATTTGCAAATGGCTCTTCCTCTGCAGCTAGTCGAAGTTCATTTAATTTTTCAAAAGATTTCTTCGGCATAAATACTTCGCCGCGTACTTCAAAGGACACATTCGATCTTAGCTTTAGCGGTATAGAGCGAACAGTTTTCAAATTTTCCGTGATATCCTCTCCAGTAGTTCCATCTCCACGTGTAGCCCCTTGGACAAAATAACCATTTTCATAACGAAGAGAAACAGCCAATCCGTCTATTTTTAATTCAACAACATACTGGACATCATTACCGACAGCTTGTCTAACTCTTCGATCAAAATCCCTCAGGTCTTGTTCATTAAATGCATTACCGAGACTTAGCATGGGAGTTCGATGGACAACCTTTTGAAAGGCTTCCAACACAACCCCTCCAACCCTTTGGGTTGGAGAGTCTTGTGTTTTAAATTCAGGAAATTCTTCTTCGACCTTTATAAGTTCCTGCATGAGACGGTCATATTCTGCATCAGGAACACTTGGCTGGTCTAAAACATGATATTCATAGTTGTAAGTGTTTAATAGCTCATGAAGCTCTTGAACTCGTTTTGTTGCTGATTGTTTATCCATTCAGATGTCCCAATCCTTTCTTCCGGAACTTTTGATTTACACACGATTAATAGGAGCAAATTTAGCAAGGAGACGTTTAATGCCGACTGGACTAGGAAACGCAATATCTAATTCCTTTCCTTCTCCTGCTCCTTTTACACTTACAACCGTACCAATACCCCATTTTTTATGTTCAGCTTTATCTCCAACTGCCCACGGAAGTTCATCTCCTCCAGTAGAAGATGGTGTAACAACAGGCCTTGACACTGGGGGACGTTTTTCCTGTCTGCGTGCAGTATTGAATGAAGTTGAAGCTTTTTTCACCTGTTCATTCAAGTTCTCAATTAACTCACTTGGAATTTCAGAGATAAATCGTGATTCCGGATTCATGCTCGTCCTACCGAATAAAGTACGCATTTGGGCATTTGTTATAAACAGCTCCTGTTCAGCCCTTGTAATCCCTACATAAGCCAGACGGCGTTCTTCCTCCATCTCATCTTCTTCCATTAAAGAACGGCTATGTGGGAAAACTCCTTCCTCAAGTCCAATTAAAAAGACAACCGGGAACTCCAGACCTTTTGCAGAATGAAGTGTCATTAAAACGAGAGCATCACTTTGTTCCTGTTCCTCTTCATCAAGTTTGTCAATATCTGATACAAGAGCTAAGTCCGTTAAAAAGGCAACAAGGCTTTTGTCTTCATTTTGCTTCTCAAAGGTTTGAGTAACAGATAAAAACTCATCAATATTCTCCAGGCGGCTTTGTGCTTCAAGCGTTTTTTCCTGCTTTAGCATATCTCGATAACCCGATTTTTCAATAATCTCTTCAGCAAGCTCAGTAACTGAAAGATAGTCCTGCATATTGCCAAGGTTTCGGATTAATTCCCGAAACTCTACCAATGCATTAACAACTCTGGCACTTACTCCAATATGTTCTATTTCATCCAGTGCCCGGAATATCGAAATATCATGATCGATTGCATAATTTGCAATCCGATCGAAAGACGTTGAACCAACACCACGTTTCGGTACATTGATAACACGGGCCAAGCTAATGTCGTCATCCGGATTAGCAATTAAACGAAGATATGCTAGTAAATCCTTAATTTCTTTTCGGTCGTAGAACTTAATACCACCAACGATTGTATAATTTAAATTTGACTTTAATAATACTTCCTCAATAATACGGGATTGTGCATTTGTACGATACAGAATCGCGATATCAGAAAGCTTACGTTGTCCTGAATCCACCAATTGCTTAATTTTCCCTGCTACAAATTGTCCTTCTGATGCCTCACTATCAGCACGATAGTACGTAATTTTTGGCCCTTGCGGATTTTCCGTCCAAAGCTTTTTAGGTTTACGATTCGAGTTTTTCTTAATCACTTCATTGGCGGCTTCTAAAATAAGCTTGGTTGAACGATAGTTTTGTTCTAATAAAATAACATTTGCTTGAGGATAATCCTTCTCAAACGATAAAATATTGGCAATATCTGCTCCACGCCAACGGTAGATCGATTGATCAGAGTCCCCAACAACACATAAATTTTGAAATCTGGCAGCTAAAAGCTTAACAAGCATATATTGCGCTCTGTTCGTATCTTGATACTCATCAACATGAATATACTGGAACTTTCTCTGATATGTCTCTAGCACTTCTGGAATACGTTGAAATAGTTGAATGGTTGTCATAATAAGGTCATCAAAGTCAAGTGACTGGTTTTTACGGAGTTTCTTTTGATAATCCTTGTATATATCACTAACGATTTGCTCGTAATGACTTCCTGCTTGATTATCAAATTCTTCTGGTGTGATTAGTTCATTCTTGGCACTGCTAATAGATCCCAGCATGCTTCTTGGATCATACTTTTTAGGATCCAAGTTTCTCTCTTTTAGGACTGATTTTATTACTGACAATTGATCTGTCGTATCAAGAATGGAAAAGTTACGGTTAATTCCCATTCTGTCACTATCTCTTCGTAAAATTCTTACACACATCGAGTGAAAGGTAGAAATCCAAATATCATCTCCGCCAGAACCTAAAATCCCTTGAATCCTCTCTCTCATTTCACGTGCAGCTTTATTTGTAAACGTAATCGCCAATATATTCCAAGGGGCGATTTGTTTTTCTGTCATTAAATATGCAATACGGTGTGTTAACACCCTTGTTTTTCCACTACCGGCACCGGCCATAATTAGTAAAGGGCCGTCTGTTGTTTTTACCGCTTTTTGTTGCATATCATTCAAACCTGCTAATAACTGATTCGATAAAAATTGCAACATCCTCACCATCCTTTATAAAAACATATGTTCTATTTTAACGTCATCACAAAAAACCTTCAACTAAGAAAAGCGCAAGCGCCTTGATCAGCCTCGGGCAAATAAGTAAATTTGAAATAGAAGGCGTTCTTTGCCTTCAATTTCAAATTTACTTATGACCTCGAGGGGCTAGGCGCTGGAGCTAGACACTATAACTAATTAATAATTTATACTTTCATACCTTTAATAAAATTATTTTCAATCATTCTTTAACTGCAGCCACAGTCTTTAATGCTGCTGGTAAATTTTCATATATAACATTGCCCACTACAACCACATCTGCAAATTGAGCAAATTCCTTTGCTTGCTCAGGAGTTGAAATTCCTCCGCCATAGAATAGCTTTGTTTGATTTAACACCTTTTTTGTTTGCTCGACGACAGTGATATCCCCAACCTTACCACTATATTCCAAATAAAAGATCGGTAAGTGATACATATTTTCTGCTACGCGGGCATAAGCCTTCACATCTTCAATGGACAATTCAGTATTTGCATCTGTTAAAGCTGCTGCTTTACATTCCGGATTAAGAATACAGTAGCCCTCAACAAGAATTTCATCCCAATTCATAATCTCGCCATATTCCTTAACAGCTTCATGATGTAGCTCCATCATCCACTTCGTTTTTTTACTATTTAAAACAGTTGGAATGAAGAACAAATCAAAACCGGGAATGATGGATTCTGCTGTGGAAACTTCCAAAACACAAGGGATAAGATAGCGTCTAATTCTCGCCATTAAGTTCAACACATTATCCTCTGTGATATTATCACTTCCACCGACTAAAATTGCATCTGTACCAGATTCACAGATCTTCTCTAAGTCTTCATCATTTATCTCTTTATCTGGATCGAGTTTAAACACATGTTTCCACTCGGTAATATCGTACATGCTGGATTCCTCCATTCAAAAACATCCATTTCCCTATTATAGCAAATTACATGCTAGCAAAAAACTTAAAAGAGAAGGAAGATGTTTGAAGTTTTAAGAGAGTTATTTCTATATAAAAGACAAATAAAAAACACCACAAATTGTGGTGTTTATCTATTTATTCAACTTCTTCTGATTCCTTATTACCATGAACACGTTCTAATGCCATTGTGTAGGCATCATTTCCATAGTTTAAGCAACGCTTAACACGTGAAATAGTGGCTGTGCTGGCACCTGTTTCTGTTTCGATTTTATGATAGGTATTGCCTTCACGCAGCATTCTAGCAACCTCCAGCCTCTGTGCCAGGGATTGAATTTCATTGACTGTACATAAATCATCAAAAAAACGATAGCATTCCTCAAGGTCTTTTAATGACAAAATAGATTGAAAAAGCTGATCAAGCTCTTTTCCGCGAAGCTTTTCTATTTGCATAATTCATTCTCCTTTTATTCTTGCGATTGAATTAGAAACATATCTAAATTTGGTACAATATTAATCCATGTTTTTCCCGGAACAAACTTTACGATGTTCCCGTCTTTTACAGGTAAAATCCTACCATCTTCATTTACCCATTCTACCTCTTGCATCAAACCATTTTGAAGTAATAAAGCTTTTCCTCCAGACTTCAAATCAATTCCTCGTCTTCCATAACCATCTACTATGTTATGATCCATTTCTACTACAAAAATATTAGAAAGTTTTACAGGGTCATTACTTTCGAGATCGACTGTTTGTTGAGTGGCACTATAACGACTATAGACCTTATCAGTTTGATTATACTCGTAAGTTGCCTGCCAGGTTTGGGAATTGTCATATTTGATAACAAACTTGTTAACATGGTCCCCTTCTAAATTCTGCACTTCTTCTTCAGATAAAAATTCAAAGGGTTCTACTTCTGCTGCCACTTCATATTGTTTGGAAATAGCACCTTCTAAAATATTTTCTTTTGATATATAGGAGTTGTGCGGTGCTTTCCGGTGGTCAGCTCTCCAAAAAAGTGTTCCGTCGTATTCCATACCATTTAAGGAATCGACTTCACCGTTTGTTAGCTTTACTAACGCATCCGGGCTATAGCCATGGGCAATATAAAGGGAGTCATATCCTTTACTTAAATCAATATAATATGGTCTTGCACTTCTTACAGGCCCGATTATATCAGGTATGTCACTTTGAAAGACAGCTAAAAACCTGGTAATATTTCCTTCAGCTAAAACTTCATAAACAATGTCCGCTTTTGTTAACCCTGATTGCGGTCTTGCAGCAGGGTGATTGTTAATCATCACACTAACTGGGCGTTGTGTGATATTTTGTTCATCTGTTTCTAATCCTGTTAATGGCGAGACAACGCTTTCTTCAACTGCTTCCACTACTGTTTCTTCTATTTGTTCGGATGCTTCACCATTATCCGGAATACTTTGCTCTTGTGATTCATCATTACTGCAGGCACTCATAAATACACACATTGAAAAGAAAGCGGCCGCAAATTTCACATTCCTCAAACTAACACAACCTTATCTATTTTCCACTTTTATATTTTAACGCATTATAGATGGAAAGAGTACCGTTTTTTTCATCACATCAAATATACCTCTTGGTGTAATTCGTATATACGGTAGATGAGTAGATGATAAAAAAAGCAAAGAATAAATCGGATCATCAAATCGGTATCCTCTTTCTTTTAATAAGATATTTAATTCCTTTTGCTTTGTTATAACCTTTTCTAGTACTTCTTGTGAAGCTCCACCATTTAACTTTAAAGGCATTTCAAATATGATGCGCTCATTCTCCGTTAAAACAATGCCTCCACCTATATCTTTCATTCGTGCAAAAGCTGACAGCATTTCTTTTTTATTCTTGCCGATCACAATAATATCACCTGTCGTTGAATATGAACTGGCAAAACCCTGCACTTTCTTTGAAAAGCCTTTGATCACAGTATTTATCCGCCATTCCCCATTACGGTCGATTAATGCTAAAAAGCTTTCATCATGATCTTCCGAAAGTAACTCGGAGGAACTGTCAATTGTCACTGAATATGGCTCCATTATGACAGCATTACGCATTTTCATTCCCATTGGCATCGAAAATTGCAAATCATCAATGAGTAAATCCCACTTTATTTCAGCAGGTTCCAACCCATACTGTCCCCAGTCCACATCATCGTGACATTGCTGAATCTCTCTGTTTTTCACCAGCCATTTTCCCTTTGACATAACAAATAGAGGATCAGGATTATCAATATTTTCAAGGATGTTTAATGTTGCCATACGCCCTGGAGCTATAACACCGATGCGATCTTCCAGCTGATAATACCTGGCAATATTAAAAGAAGCCATGTGATAAGCATCTATCGCAGGAACATTACAGTCCAAAGCGATGTCTATACACGTATTTATCATTCCATTTTCATAAAAAGTCGGTGTTGAACCATCTGTTGTGAAATAGACATGATCATATACCGAAAGCCCCTCATTTTGCACTTCTATTAATAACTTCTCCAGGTCCGGGCGAATAGATGATTGTCTTAATGCAGCAGTATACCCCATCTTCAAACGATTCATCACATCTTTTCCTGTCATTGATTCATGATCACCGTCAACTCCAAATAACTTCATTTTTGTTAACGTATTATTAGAAGCACCTGGAAAATGCCCTTCTATTCGTTTTCCCCTTCGTTTTGTTTCCTGCAACCAATACAGAATCCAATCATCTCCATCTGCAAGCTTTGGCCATCCTGTTAACTCGCCACCCTGAAGAACTGACTTATGCTCTAACCATTTTCGAACAAAATCATGTGAAAAGACTTTTTCCTCAGAGTGCACCTCTGTTTGCAAATCAAACCTGGCCCACCAGAAATAGTGATAAGGCAGCTTTTCCATATCATCCATAAAAGTAAGCGCTTTCTTTTTGCTGGACTGCAAAAGAAGAAAAAGATTATCGCCTATAAATGTTGTTGTTCCTGTTTGTGACACATATCTTGCTAAGGATTGGGGATTATATAACTGAAATGGATGTGCGTGTGGTTCAATATATCCTGGCACTATCACATTGGAAGCGCAATCAATTACTTCCATCTGAAATGTCTGCTCAGGTATTTTGTCCCCCACATAAACAATGCGATCTTCATAGATCCAAATATTTGCTTTCACCCATTGCCTTAAATATGAGTTAAGATATGTTGCATTTTTAAGCACAACTGTTGGAGCTAAATGATTGGTTAATACCTCTATTTGTTTTCGTATCTGACTATTTTTCCATTGAAATTTCTGCTCGGGCATAAAAGACCCTCCATTTTCTAGTTACTACTTAGATACTATGTTAACATATGGAATTTATTAACGCATTAAAGATTTTATTTCAATTTTATGACAATTAGGGAGGCTTATGATGGTTAGACCAAATATCGGGATTGTTAATGCGCTTATTCGGATTACATGTGGGCTATCTGTATTAGCATGGGCTACATCAAAATATTGTAAGAAGCCTTGGAGAGATTCTTATCTTATTGCGATCATACTTGGCGCAATGAAGGTTGGAGAAGGTATTCTGCGTTTTTGCCCAATCACCTACTTGTTTGAAAATAGGGATACTTATTTCTTTGAAGATGATGATGAAGATTATTTTGGTGAAGATGTGGAGGAAGTTACGTATAATCCTTCATAATAAGAAAGGCGCAAGCGCCTTGATCAACCTAGGGCAAATAAGAAAATTTGGAATAGAGGGCGTTCTCTGCTTTCAATTCCAAATATGACCTCGAGGGGCTAGGCGCTGTAGCTAGACACTAAACTAAGTACAATCATTTTTCTTACCGTTTAAAAATAAATTGGGACTGGCCTAGCCAGCCCCTTATTCTATCGTATTAGGAGGTGTTGCACATGTTTTTAGAATATTTAACAGATATGTCTTTTCTTCTTATCGCCTTAATTGGAGGCATTGTTGCTTTGTTATATGTCTATATTAAGAAACGACGTGCTTAATAGCTTTGTTTCCAATGTCAGTTCTGTAAAACAATGCAGGAGCTGCAATTTTTTCAACTAGTTCATATGCTTGTTTTTGTGCAGCTTGAATGGTTGAACCATAGCCAGATACAACTAGTACACGTCCCCCGTTATTGACAAACTGATCTTCCACTTTTTTCGTTCCTGCATGGAAGATAACAGCTTCTTCATGTTTAGCAGTAAGAGAGCCGATCGGTTGTCCCTTTTCATAGTCATTTGGATAACCTTTTGAAGCAAGAACAACACCAAGCACTGCTTGCTCAGACCACTTTAACTCAACAGGTTTATCATCGAGAATAGCTAATAATGATTCGACCAGATCTGATTCCAATCTTGGCAGAACAACCTGTGTCTCAGGATCACCAAAACGGGCATTAAATTCAATAACTTTCGGACCATTTGTTGTTAAGATGAGTCCGGCATATAAAATTCCTGTAAATGAACGGCCTTCACTTACAAGCGCTTTTGCCGCCGGTTTTAGAATTGTTTCAACTGCTGTTTCCACAACTTCTTCTGAAATTTGTGGCACAGGAGAATAGGCACCCATTCCACCAGTGTTTGGACCTTCATCATTGTCATAGGCACGTTTATGGTCCTGAGCAATTACCATAGGGTATACTTGTTCATCTTTAACAAATGCCATTAGTGAAAACTCTTCACCTGCTAAAAACTCTTCGATAACAACAGAACTTGATGCATCACCGAACTTCGCATTTTCCAGCATATCTGTTACACTATCTAACGCTACTTCGAGAGTTTCAGCAACTGTTACACCTTTACCCGCAGCTAACCCGTCCGCTTTAATAACAATTGGTGCACCTTTTTCCTGAATATATGCTTTTGCCTTTTCAACATCTGTAAATGTTTGATACTCAGCTGTTGGAATATTGTATTTGATCATGATTTCTTTGGCAAAGTTTTTGCTGCCCTCAATAAGTGCTGCTTCTTTTCTTGGACCAAATATTTTTAAGCCTTCAGCTTCAAAATCATTTACAATACCATTTAGTAAAGGAACTTCAGGGCCAACGATTGTTAAATCAATGTTTTTCTCTTTTGCAAAAGATACTAGTGCTCCATTGTTTGTTTCGCTAATGTCTACTCGTGTAGCCAGCTCATCCATTCCGTCATTACCAGGTGCAACAAAAACTTCTTCTACAAGTTTACTTTGTGCTGCCTTCCAAACTAATGCATGTTCACGTCCGCCTTGCCCGATAATCAGTACTTTCATCTTCACACCCCGCTCTTGTTTTTAAAACATCCATGAGCCAGTTCAACTGGCTCCATATTCATCGTTTAAGAAATTATAATATTCTTGAACTGTGGAATAAGCGCTTTGACATCCAGCTCCGAAGCACAGGATGTGCAAGTGCAGTCAATGCGCTTGCGCTTTTGCTCTTAATGTTTAAAGTGACGTACTCCTGTGAATACCATCGCAATACCATACTCATCCGCCATGCGAATAGAATCTTCATCCTTGATGGAACCACCAGGTTGAATAATTGCTGTTACACCTGCTTTTGCAGCTGCTTCAACCGTATCTGACATAGGGAAGAATGCATCAGAACCTAATGCACTGCCTTGTGCCTTAACACCCGCTTGTTCAATCGCAATTTTCGCTGCACCAACACGGTTCATTTGACCGGCACCAACACCAACTGTCATTTCATCCTTTGTGAGCACAATGGCATTTGATTTCACATGTTTGACTACTTTCCAAGCAAGCTTAAGGTCCTTCCACTCTTCCTCAGAAGGCTCACGTTTCGTAGGGATTGTTACCTCAACATCATCAAGTGAAAGGGTATCTTCATCTTGTACTAGTAAGCCACCATGTACTGATTGAAGTACTTTATCTTGTTTAGATGCTGCTTTTACATCAATTGTTAACAAACGAAGGTTTTTCTTACTTGTTAAAACCTCCAATGCTTCTTGGCTAAAAGAAGGAGCAATAACGATTTCAAGGAAGATCTCATGTAACTGCTTGGCAGTCTCTACATCAACTTCTTCATTTAGTGCAACGATTCCTCCGAAAATAGAAGTTGGATCTGCTTCAAAGCAACGTGTAAATGCTTCGTTTACTGATGTTCCTACACCAACGCCACATGGATTCATATGCTTAACAGCAACCGCTGCCGGCTCTGCAAACTCACGTACAATTTGTAGTGCTGCATCAGCATCTTTGATGTTATTAAAAGATAACTCTTTCCCATGCAGCTGTTTTGCATTTGCAATTGAAGCTGTTGGAACAAATGGTTTTTGATAGAATGTTGCATTTTGATGAGGGTTTTCACCATAGCGTAGAGATTGTTTTTTCTCAAATGTATATGTGACTGTTTCCGGATCTTCTTCACCAATTGTTTTCGTTAAGAATTCGGCGATTAACGCATCATATGCAGCTGTGTGACGGAATACTTTTGCAGCTAAGCGTTGCTTTTGTGCCAATGAAACTTCACCTGATGATTTTAGTTCATCTAATACGTTTTGATAATCAGCCGGATCAACAACCACTGTGACATCTTCATGGTTTTTAGCTGCAGAACGAAGCATAGAAGGACCGCCAATATCAATGTTCTCAATCGCATCTTGGAATTGAACATCCGGTTTTGAAATGGTTTCTTTGAATGGATAAAGATTCACCACAACCATGTCAATTGTTTCAATATTATTTTCCTTCAGCTGATTCATGTGACTAGGATTATTACGCACAGCTAGTAAACCGCCATGGATATTTGGATGAAGTGTTTTAACGCGGCCGTCCATAATTTCCGGGAAGCCTGTTACCTCTGAAATTCCAATAACATTTAGTCCATTTTCTTCTAATAATGATTTTGTTCCACCTGTTGAAATGACTTCAACACCTAATTCAATTAACTCTTTCACAAAAGGAACAAGATTCGCTTTATCTGAAACACTAACAAGTGCACGTTTTACTGACATGATTCTTCACCTCTATGCTTTATTTTGTAACTAGTTCTTGAATGACTTTTGGATATAATACATGTTCAACTGCATGGATTTTTTCAGCAATGGATTGAACAGTATCTTCCTCTGAAATGTCTATTGCCTTCTGAGCAATAATTGGACCTGTGTCCATGCCCGCATCAACATAATGGACAGTAACACCCGTTACTTTTACCCCTGCTTCATATGCTTGTCCGATAGCATCTTTACCTGGAAAAGCCGGCAGTAATGATGGGTGAATATTGATGATTTTTGACTCATAAGCAGTTAGCAGTGTTTCTCCAATTAACCTCATGTAGCCCGCAAGGATAACGAGATCAATTTGATGTTTTTGTAAAATAGCTGAAATTTCTTGTTCAAACTGAGCTTTTGTTTCATATTCTTTCGGGACAAAACAGAAAACCGGGATATTTGCTGCTTCAGCTCGTGCAATTACACCTGCTGTTGGTTTATCACAAACAACCAAGCTAATGTCTGCCTCTAAGGCTCCACTTTTCACTTCATCTAAAATAGCTTGAAAATTACTGCCATTCCCTGATGCAAAAACGGCTAACTTTTTCATTAAAATGCTCCTCCATTGAATGTTACTCCAGAGCCCTCAATGACACGTCCAATGACATAGCCTTTTTCACCATTTGAATCTAGTTTTGCAAGCACATCCTGCAATACTTCTTCTTTCACAGCAAGAACAAAGCCAATTCCCATATTAAATACATTATACATGTCTTCACTTTCCAGCTGACCTTTTTCCTTTAGAAAGTCAAAAATTGCAGGCTTTGGCCATGAACCAAGATCAATTTCCGCTCCTGTTCCTTCAGGTAACATTCTTGGAATATTTTCAATAAAACCGCCACCAGTAATGTGGGCCATTCCATCAACTTGATAGGTTTTAACCACGTCTAAGACAGGCTTCACATAAATTTTTGTTGGTGTTAGAAGAACTTCTCCTAAGTTTTGTGTAAAAGGCTCATAAACCTGATCAAGTTCAAGCTTTTGATCCTCAATCAGAATCTTACGAACTAATGAAAAACCGTTACTGTGAATTCCACTTGATGCAAGACCAATTAATACATGGCCGGACTTAATATGTTCACCTGTTACAATTTCGTCTTTTTCCACAGCTCCAACCGAAAAGCCGGCAACATCATATTCTTCCTCTTCATATAAACCTGGCATTTCTGCTGTTTCTCCACCGACCAATGCACATCCTGATTGTTCACAACCATCAGCAATTCCTTTTACAATTTGCTCGATTTTTTCCGGCTTGGCCTTTCCTAGTGCTAGATAATCCAAGAAAAATAAAGGCTCTGCTCCTTGAGCTAAAATGTCGTTCACACACATGGCAACAGCATCAATTCCGATCGTATCATGCTTATCAGCCATAAAAGCAAGCTTTAACTTTGTTCCAACACCGTCTGTTCCTGAAACAAGGACAGGCTTTTTGTAATTTAGTTCACTTAAATCAAACATTCCACCAAAGCCGCCAAGTCCACCTAATACACCAGCGCGCATTGTCTTGGCAACATGCTTTTTCATTCTTGTCACAGCTTCATAACCAGCTTCAATATCTACACCAGCTTGCTTATAAATGTCAGACATGTGTGATCCTCCTAAAAAAACTAATCTATTTATCAATTTAAAGAGTCAGTGCGAGACTGTTCACTTTGTACTTTAAAGTAAGACAGGAATCGAGCATTCGATTCCTATCACATTTTTTCTATTTACGCTTTTTCATGCGGTAAAACGGTATCTGCATAAATTTCAGTCGGATAACGACCTGTGAAGCAAGCTAAGCATTGACCTCTTGTTTCACCTTCATATGGTCGGCCTAGACCTTCCAGTAAGCCTTCAACACTTAAGAAAGCCAGACTATCAGCTCCGATAATTTGTCGAATTTCTTCCACTGAATGATTAGACGCAATTAATTCCTCATGTGTAGAAGTGTCAATTCCATAGAAACATGGGTTTGCGATTGGCGGTGAACTGATACGCACATGAACCTCTGTTGCCCCTGCATCACGAAGCATATTCACAATACGTTTACTTGTTGTTCCACGTACAATCGAATCATCAACCATGACAACACGCTTCCCTTCAACAACACCGCGAACAGCAGAAAGCTTCATCTTTACACCTTGCTCACGTAATGATTGTGAAGGTTGAATAAATGTCCGCCCTACATATCTATTTTTAATTAAACCTAACTCATAAGGAATTCCAGTTAATTCAGCAAAACCGATTGCTGCTGAAATACTTGAATCAGGTACACCTGTTACGACATCCGCATCCACTTCGGATTCAACAGCCAAGCGTTTACCAAGGTTTTTACGTGCTGTATGAACGTTTATGCCGTCAATATTACTGTCAGGACGTGAGAAGTAAATATATTCCATACTGCATATTGAACGGTTGATATTCATAGAAAAGCGTTCAGAGCGAATTCCTTCATCATTGATAATCAAAAGCTCACCAGGTTGAACGTCTCTTTCGTACTTTGCACCAACCACATCAAATGCACATGTTTCAGATGCAACAACATACGCATCTCCCATGACACCAATAGACAGTGGACGTAATCCATTAGGATCAAGAGCAACCATCATTTCATTTTCTGTCATAATTAAAAATGCATATGCTCCCTTAATCATCGTTAAGGCATTTTTTACAGCTTCTTTCATATCTTGATAGCCGCTTCTTCTAATTAGATGTGCTAATACCTCTGTATCAGAAGTTGTTTGGAAAATACTCCCTTGGCTTTCAAGCTGATGTTTAACTTGTGTTGCATTCACAAGATTTCCGTTATGTGCAAGAGCTAAGCTTCCGCTATGTGACTTAAAAAGCAAAGGCTGAACATTTTCATATCCGCCTCCACCTGCTGTTGCATAACGAACATGGCCGATCGCCGCTTTACCGGATAGCTCTTTTAATTTCCCGTTTGCAAATACTTCATTGATGAGTCCTAACCCTTTCATACCAGTTAGCTTCTCACCATCACTTGTCACAATCCCGGCACCTTCTTGACCTCTATGCTGGAGACTATGCAAGCCATAATACGTAATTTGCGCTGCTTCCGGGTGACCCCAGATTCCGAATACACCACATTCTTCGTTTAATCCCTTGAGTTCAGCAAGCATGGGATTGCTCCTTTCCATGCATCTCTTAATTCTTCAACAGATGCATCGACAAGTGTTTCATCCTGTTCATTTTTAATAACTAGGTTACCGGAGTTTGTTACTTCCCCGATACAAACCGCTTCAACTAATTGTTCAAATGCTTCTTTGTTTTCCTTTTTCACTGATACAATGAATCTTGTTTGTGATTCACTAAATAGTGCTGCAGTTGCATCACCTTGAAGAGCTACTTCCGCACCTAGTCCTTTACCGCCGAATAATGGTTCTGCTAAAGCAACCGCAACGCCACCCTCAGAAACATCATGTGCAGATGCAACTGACTTCGCACGGATCGCTGCTGAAAGCTGGCCTAGTACTTTGCTTTCTTTCTCTAAATCAAGCTCTGGTGATTGACCAAAGATTTTTCCGTGTGTAAGCTTCTGAAGCTCACTACCACCAAATTCTGCTTTCGTTTCTCCTACTAAATAGATAAGATCTCCAGCCGTTTTGAAATCTTGAGTTGTAATATAATCTGTATCTTCAATTAATCCAACCATTCCAATGACAGGAGTCGGATAGATTGCTGTTCCGTTTGTTTCATTATATAGAGAAACATTCCCTCCGATTACCGGGGTATTTAATACTCGACAAGCCTCACTAATACCGTCTGCCGCTTTTTCGATTTGCCAGAAAATCTCAGGTTTTTCTGGGTTACCGAAGTTTAGGTTATCTGTAATTGCTAATGGAGTTGCTCCTGAACATACGATGTTACGCGCAGCTTCCGCTACAGCAATTTTCCCGCCAACTTCCGGGTCTAGATATAGATAACGAGAGTTACAGTCAGTTGTCATAGCTAACGCTTTTTTCGTATCACGAATACGAACAACAGCTGCGTCAGAACCAGGGGCTACGACTGTATTTGTACGTACCATGTAATCATATTGATCATAAACCCATTCTTTAGAAGAAATCGTCGGTTGTTTTAATAGATTAATAAGTGTTTCTTTATAGTTATCTACTTGAAGTGGTGCTACGTTCATTTTTTGGAACTCTTCATAATACGCAGGTACTTTAGAAGGCTTGTGATAAACTGGTGCCTCTTCAGCAAGAGCATCAACTGGAAGCTCACAAACGACTTCACCTTTATGGAATAGACGAAGCATTTTATCATCTGTTACTCTACCAACTGAAACAGCCTCTAAATCATATTTTTCAAAAAGATCAGTGATTTCTTGCTCTCTTCCTTTTTCAATAACAAGAAGCATTCTTTCTTGAGATTCAGAAAGCATCATTTCATATGGAGTCATTCCTGTTTCACGTTGTGGGATAAGATCAAGATCCATTTCCATACCAGAACCAGCTTTACTAGCCATCTCTGCTGAAGAGCTTGTTAATCCAGCTGCCCCCATGTCTTGAATACCAACTAATGCATCATTCTTAATTACTTCTAAGCAAGCTTCTAATAAAAGCTTCTCCATAAATGGATCCCCAACTTGAACAGCTGAACGATCTGCACCAGAATCGTCGGTTAATTCTTCAGAAGAAAACGTTGCACCATGAATTCCATCACGACCAGTTTTCGCACCCACATACATAACTGTGTTGCCAACACCTTTAGCCTGACCCTTTTTAATATCTTCATGATTAATTAACCCAACACACATTGCGTTAACAAGTGGATTTCCCTCATATGAATCATCGAATTGAATTTCTCCACCTACTGTTGGAATACCGATACAGTTACCATATCCTGCAATCCCTGCAACAACCTCTTCAAATAAGTATTTCACTCGAGGTGTTTTTAGTTCTCCAAAGCGAAGTGAATTCAAAATTGCAATTGGTCTTGCTCCCATTGAGAAAACGTCACGGATGATTCCACCTACACCTGTTGCAGCACCTTGATACGGCTCAATTGCTGATGGGTGGTTATGACTTTCAATTTTAAATACGACGGCTTGGTTATCACCGATATCAACAATCCCTGCACCTTCACCAGGACCTTGTAATACTTTTTCACCTGTAACAGGGAATTTTTTAAGAATTGGTTTAGAGTTTTTGTAGCTGCAATGCTCAGACCACATTACTGAAAAAATACCGATCTCTGTGTAATTTGGAAGCCGTCCAATAATTTTTTCAATCAGGGCAAACTCGTCATCACTTACACCCATTTGTCTGTAGATTTTTTCATCTTTTATCATCTGGTTAGTTGGTTCAAGCAGTAGTGACATGAGATTCCCTCCAGTTTCTTACGATTGATTGAAATAATTTTAATCCGTCTGCACTTCCTAGTAATTCATCAACTGCACGCTCAGGGTGAGGCATCATCCCTAATACATTTCCGCGCTCGTTTGTAATGCCTGCAATATCAACTAGGCTGCCATTTGGATTCGTTTCGTACGTAAACACAATTTGATTGTTTTCTTTAAGCGTTTGTAGTGTTTGCTCATCACAATAATAGTTCCCTTCTCCATGTGCGATCGGAATTGAGATAACCTCATCCTTAGCATAAGCTGAAGTAAAGGCTGTTTCATTATTTGCAACCTTTAAATTAACTGGTCTGCACATAAACTTTAAGTTTTCATTTCGTTTCATAGCACCTGGAAGTAATCCTACCTCTAATAAAATCTGGAATCCATTACATACACCTAATACAGGCTTACCAGCTTCAGCAGCTTTCACGACTTCCTTCATTACATTTGAGAAGCGGGCAATAGCTCCTGAGCGTAAGTAATCTCCGTATGAAAAACCACCAGGTAGAAGAATTCCATCATATTGGCTTAAATCTGTTTCATCATGCCATACATACTCCACTTCTTCACCGAGCTCATCTTTAATTGCATGATACATATCAACATCACAATTAGATCCTGGGAATACAATCACAGCGAATTTCACTTTGTGACAACCTCCTGTACCTCATAGCTAAAGTCTTCAATCACTGTATTAGCAAGTAATTTTTCACACATTTCACGAACAGCTGTATCTAAATCACGATCTGACTTCTCAATCGTTAACTCCATATATTTCCCGATACGAACATCTTGAACTTCATTGTAGTCCATGCTGTGTAATGCACTCTTTACTGCACTTCCTTGTGGATCTAATACACTTTCTCTTAACGTGACATAAACTTTTACTTTGTACATGTTGATTGGCCTCCAAGTCTAGTTAAAATAACTTCATATGCATCTGTTAAACTACCAATATTTCTACGAAAAACATCTTTGTCGAACTTCTCATTTGTGTTGATATCCCATAATCTGCATGTATCAGGTGATACTTCATCAGCAAGAATAATTTTTCCTTCCTCTGTCATACCGAACTCTAATTTAAAATCAATCAGGCGTATATCACAGGAAAGAAAATGAGCCTTAAGCACTTCATTGACCTGCTTGGCAAGTGTTTTTAATGTTTGAACCTGCTCTGGTGTAGCTAATTCTAATAAAGCAATGTGATCTTCTGTAATGAGTGGATCTCCTAAGTCATCGTCTTTATAATAAAACTCCACTAAAGGATTCTTAATCTCTGTTCCTTCTTCAATACCAATTCGTTTAGAAAGGCTTCCTGCTACAACATTTCTTACAACGACCTCTAAAGGAATAATCGTTACTTTTTTCACAAGCTGATCTGTTGATGACAGTCTTTTCACAAAATGGTTTTCAATATTGTTTGCTGTTAGCTTTTCAAAAATCAAGGTGGAAATTTCGTTATTTAAACGACCTTTACCAGTAATCTCTTCCTTCTTCTCACCGTTAAAAGCAGTAGCAGAATCTTTATAAGAGACCCATAGAATATTAGGTTCGTTTGTTTTAAAAATCTGTTTAGCTTTACCTTCATATAATAACTCAAGCTTTTCTGTGCTCATGAAAGCCCTCCTAAAACTGAATATTGGGAACCTTTAGATTATGTTCTGTCAGATTTTCTTACCTACGTTATTGTTCAAAGAGATAGCAAGGGACTTGTTTAAGCCCTTGCTATTGTTTTTTTAAAGACCAAGACGTTCAAAAATTGCATCTACACCTTTTAAGTGGTAGTTATAATCGAAGCAATCAGCAATGACTTCTTCTGAGAGTCTTGAAGTAATTTTTTCTTCAGCTTCTACTAAACCACGGAAAGGTACTTGTTTTTCCCAAGCTTCCATTGCTTTTGGTTGAACTAGATCATATGCCTCTTCTCTAGTCATTCCAGTATCAATTAAAGCTAGTAGCACACGTTGAGAGTAAATAAGACCTTGTGTACGATCCATATTACGCTTCATATTTTCCGGGAAAACCGTTAAGTTTTTCACGATGTTACCAAAACGATTTAACATATAGTTAAGAGCAATCGTTGCATCCGGTAAGATAATACGCTCAGCAGAAGAGTGAGAAATATCTCTTTCATGCCATAACGGAACATTTTCATAAGCTGTTAACATATAACCGCGAATGACACGCGCAAGACCAGTCATGTTTTCTGAACCAATCGGATTACGTTTGTGCGGCATTGCTGAAGACCCTTTTTGACCTTTTGCAAAAGACTCTTCCACTTCACGAGTCTCACTCTTTTGTAACCCGCGAATTTCAACAGCAAATTTTTCGATTGATGTTGCTACAAGTGCGATAGATGCCATGTAATCAGCATGACGATCACGCTGCAGGGTTTGTGTTGAGATTGGAGCTGGTTTTGTTCCTAGCTTTTCACAAACATATTTTTCAACAAATGGATCGATATTTGCATACGTTCCTACTGCGCCAGAGATTTTACCGTACTCAACGCCTTCTGCAGCACGTTTGAAACGATCTAAATTACGCTTCATTTCTTCATACCATAAGCCAAGCTTCAATCCAAATGTGGTTGGTTCAGCATGAACACCATGCGTACGTCCCATCATGACCGTATATTTATGCTCTTGAGCTTTTTCTTTTAAAATTTGGATAAAGTTCTCAATATCTTTCAATAAGATATCATTCGCTTGCTTTAATAAATATGATAAAGCTGTATCAACAACATCTGTTGATGTTAAACCATAATGAACCCATTTACGCTCTTCACCAAGAGTCTCAGATACTGCTCTTGTAAAGGCTACAACATCATGACGAGTTTCTAGCTCAATCTCATTTATGCGATTCACATCAAATGATGCATTTTTACGAAGTAGTTTTACATCTTCTTTTGGAATAACGCCAAGCTCAGCCCATGCTTCACATGCAAGAATTTCGACCTCTAACCAAGCCTTAAATTTGTTCTCTTCCGTCCAAATTGCACCCATTTCTGGTCTTGTATAACGTTCAATCATTTCTTTTTGCCTCCGTTCAATTTTGACCCCATATTTTATTAATCTTTTCTATATTATCCTGAATTGGTTCAATAATAAATGTTATATGTCCCATCTTACGCATAGAGGCAGGCTCTTTTTTGCCGTAAAGATGAAGCTTAGCATATTGCAGCAGCGAAAGATGTTCACTTACGATTGATAAATCTTCTCCTAAAAGATTAACCATCATACCACTTTGTAATAGCTTGGTTTGTCCTAAAGGAAGATTACATACAGAACGTATATGTTGTTCAAACTGATCTGTTTCACATAGATCAATCGTGTAATGACCCGAGTTATGCGGGCGTGGTGCCAACTCATTTATATAAATTTCGTCATTGTCTGTTAAGAACATTTCAACAGCAAGTGTTCCTACAAGTTCAAAACTATTTGATAGTTTAATAGCAAGTTCTTCCGCCTTTTGAATGACACGATCTGATACTCTGGCAGGAACAATGCTTTGATATAAAATATTGTCTTTATGAATATTTTCAGCTACTGGGAATGTTTTTGTTTCTCCATTAACAGACCTTGTCACAATTACTGAAATTTCCTTTTCGAAAGGAACCCATTTTTCTAATATACATGTTCCATGAGTTAGCAGCTCCTCAGCTTTTGAGAGATCCTTATCTCCTCGAAGCACGACCTGTCCTTTACCGTCATAACCACCACGGCACGTTTTTAAGACACATGGATACTGAAGCACTTCTACTGCCTTTTGCAGCTCTTCTGCGGAATGGATAATCTCATATGGGGCAACCTGGCACCCCGCATTTACAATCGCAGCTTTTTCTGTTTCACGATCTTGTGTTAGCAAAAGCAATGAACTCTTCTGTGGTAATGAAGCATGCTCTTCTAACCAACGTAAAGCTGTGTAATCAATGTTCTCAAACTCATATGTTATAACATCACTTACCTTAGCTAATTCTTTAATTGCATCAAGATCATCATAGCTAGCTGTTATTTCAATATCAGCAATTTGACCACAAGGACAGTCTTTTGTCGGATCTAATACAGCAATACGATAGCCTAGTTGTCTCGCTGCAATAGCCATCATCCTCCCAAGCTGTCCACCACCGATGATGCCAATTGTACTGCCTGGTAGAATCGTTTGATTAGTCAAGCTCATCACTGCTCTCCAAAACCTTTAATCGTAATTCTTCTCTTCTCGTATCTAGTCTATCAGCTAATGCTTGATTATTTGTGGACAAGATCTCTGCAGCTAATAATCCTGCATTTGTTGCTCCAGCTTTGCCAATGGCAACAGTTGCAACAGGAACACCACCTGGCATTTGAACAATTGATAATAATGAATCAAGACCATTTAAAGCCTTTGACTGAACAGGAATACCAATGACTGGCAGAGTTGTTTTTGCCGCAACCATACCTGGTAAATGGGCTGCCCCACCTGCACCGGCAATAATAACCTTCAAGCCTCTGCTTCTAGCATTCTCAGCATATTCAAACATATAATCTGGTGTACGATGTGCAGAAACTACCTTTTTCTCATACGGAATACTAAGTTCATCCAGTATATCGCATGCAAATTTCATCGTGTCCCAGTCAGAGGTACTTCCCATTATGACTCCAACAATCGGATCCATTCTTTCCCCACCTTTATAAAAAATCATAATAACAAAAAAGCTCGATATTTAACCTTCTCAACTAGTAGAGAAAGTTAGATATATCGAGCTCGGATTTATCTATTTCCGATTCGTATATACACTTTCCCTCATAGTCCGATAATTTACGGTTATCGGGTAGAAACTTCTGGGCCATATTCCCAATTATATATGAGGTATATTTTAAATTAATTATTTACATGTTTATATTAACAATGAAGCTATTCCATGTCAACGTAAAATCGAACGATTTATTTTAATAGTTCCTTATTGTTCGGTTTTTACAGAAGTTTCCCTTCAAATGTAATCATTCTTCCACACGGGATCTGTTCAACCACATTATTCCGGATCTCCTCCTTAAAAATTGGCTGTTCCGTTCTTCTAATCGGCATATACCCTTCCTTACTCATCCTGTCGAGACAATCATCAATTGTTTCATTTTCCTCAACAACAAACTTTTTCTTTTTTGGCTTAGATGTCATGCTCTTACCTCCATGCTCACAGTTCTATGTATTCTACATTCTACCACTATTTATGTAAAGATATCCTTTATATCAAAAGTGACTATTTTAGGAAATAAAAAAGAATGATTAACTAAGGAAAACCTTAATCATCATTCATAATATCAAAAAATTCAATATTTGTTTCTCTAAGTTAGGTTATAAAACCTTACTTATTCTCCTACTTAATAGCCATTACTCTAATACGCTTATAATCTGCTTCCCATTGCTGATTCTTATATAAAATGGAACGTAAGCTATTTTCTACATTCTCTAACACCTTCGTTTCTACATCATCAGGCAATGAACCTAGAAAATCCGGCATAAACATTCGCAACCAGTATCTAAGCCCTTCTTCACCATCGAGAGCTGTTTGTCTACTAAAATGTACCGCATATGTCACCTTAAAACCAACTTTCTCCATTAATGATGTATACTCACCAATACTAGGGAAATACCAGGGAAGCGACTCACTTGTTACAGGATATCCCTCTTTTTCGCACTGATTCCTATACTCATTCAAAATCAGCTCAACATTACCAGCTCCCCCAAATTCTGCAACAAAACGTTCCCCTGCCTTTAAGCTTTCAAACATCTTTTCTAAAGCTGCCATCGGCTCTTTTACCCAATGTAAAGTAGCATTTGAAAAAACAGCATCAAACTCCTCTTTAAAATCTAGTTCCAACACATCTCTGACTTCAAAGTTTAGTTGCGGATACTTTTCTTTAGCTTTTACTATCATCAGCTCAGATTGATCCACACCTAAAACAGATACACCTAAGCGACCAAATGTACTCATTAAATCACCAGTACCACATCCAACATCAAGTATTCTCTCACCTTGCATAGGTTTTTACAGCTCTACTAAACCTTGTCCATACTCAGAGACAAATGAATGATGCTGATCGTATAAATTCGCATCCCAATGATTTCTTCTCTCCATTTCGCACCTGCCTGCCTATATGTTTTCTTTAATATAACATGTTTTTGTAAAAAATTGGTGTTTTGTTAAAAACTTCGACTTTTGGCTATTGTTTTTTAAAAAACAAAAAAAGACCAGTATCTCTACTGATCTTTTCTTCCTCTTTTACTTGGCAACGTCCTACTCTCACAGGGGGAAACCCCCAACTACCATCGGCGCTGAAGAGCTTAACTTCCGTGTTCGGCATGGGAACGGGTGTGACCTCTTCGCCATCATCACCAAATAATATAAAGTTTGAAGGGATATTCCTTCAAAACTAGATAACGATACACAATTCAATTCACTAAGCTTACGCTT
>WTKE01000017.1 GCA_011524525.1 Bacillus sp. (in: firmicutes)
GAGCATCTGACTTTTAATCAGAGGGTCGAAGGTTCGAGTCCTTCATGGCTCATTGAAACCTTAGGAGTATTCCTAAGGTTTTTTTTTTGTGTTTTGTTTTCTGAATATTGGATATTGAGTGCATATTTATGCGTGATTTTGTCGAGTTGAGTCACAGACCTAGAAATGTATACAATAGGAGAGAGAACAGACAGGGGGTTAGAGGATGAAAAAACTATCTATTATTGGGATGCCAATGGATCTTGGTCAAATGAGACGTGGGGTAGATATGGGGCCAAGTGCCATTAGGTATGCTGGGGTTGTTGAAAGATTACGAAACCTTTTTGATGAAGTTCATGATTTAGGGGATATTCCGATTGGAAGACCAGAGGTTGTGATAGACGAGCAATCTAATTTAAGAAACTTACATCTTGTCGCAGAAAAAAATGAGGCACTATCAAAGGAAGTTGACCAAGCGATCTCTTCAGGAGCATTTCCGCTTGTCCTCGGAGGAGACCACAGCATTGCGATAGGGACACTTGCTGGAGTTTCAAAGCACTACAAAAGTTTGGGTGTAATTTGGTATGATGCACATGGGGATCTTAATACAGCGGAAACATCACCTTCTGGGAATATTCATGGAATGCCACTGGCAGTTAGTCTTGGGATAGGACATGAGATATTAACAAATGTCGGAGGATATGAACCTAAAATTAAGCCTGAAAATATTGTTCTAATCGGTGCCAGAGCGCTTGATGATGGAGAAAAAGAGTTAATAAAAGAGATTGGTATAAAAGTATATACGATGCATGAGATCGATCGTTTAGGCATGACAAAGGTAATGGAAGAGACGATAGAGTATTTAAAAGAGAGAACGGATGGGGTCCATCTCTCCTTAGACTTAGACGGTCTAGATCCACATGATGCCCCAGGGGTAGGAACACCTGTTACTGGTGGTATTAGCTACCGAGAAAGCCACCTTGCCATGGAGATGCTTGCAGAATCGAAACTTATTACATCTGCTGAGTTTGTAGAAGTTAATCCAATCTTAGATGATAAAAATAAAACAGCATCTGTTGCTGTTGCATTAATGGGTTCTTTATTCGGCGAAAAGTTATTATAAAATAATAGCAGTAACTCTCATAAAGAGTTGCTGCTATTTTTCATTAAACGATCATATTTATTTAATAGATTGTCCAACTTTTTACTAAGTTTGATTACCTTTTCATTGCTTAATGAAGAGTGAGATGCTTGGCTCACCATTTTTCTTCGATGAGTTTCAATGTCTTTAAGCAGAGATTGTTTATCCATATGATCACTCCTATACGTAATGATATAATAACCTCCCTAATTTCTACATTTATACCCAGAGCCCAAATTTTTAAACAATTCACAGTAAATATTTGTTAAAATATGTAGTGGAGAAAAAATATTTTTCAAGAAATGAAACCTTTTCCGGTATCGATACGTATTATCGAGTAGCCGCATTAGAGCGGAGGTATAGGAATGGAAGCACTGATAAAAAAAAGAATCATGCAAGTGTTAAAAGGGGACCAAAGTGCATACGGAGAGATCGTTGAGATATATAAGGATAAAGTTTTTCAACTTTGTTATCGGATTCTCGGAAATCGTCATGAAGCAGAGGATATGGCACAAGAGGCATTCATTAGAGCATATGTTAACATAGCAAGCTTTAATATTGATTTAAAGTTTTCAACATGGTTATATAGAATTGCAACAAATCTATGTATTGATCGGATTCGAAAGAAAAAGCCAGACTATTACCTTGATGCAGAAGTATCTGGTACAGATGGACTGACCATGTATTCTCAAATTGCATCAGATACGATTCTTCCTGAGGATGAAGTAGAGAATCTTGAATTACAAGAGACCATTCAACGAGAAATTACTAAGTTGCCAGAAAAATATCGATCTGTAATTGTTTTAAAATATATTGAAGAACTTTCATTAAATGAAATTAGTGAGATTCTTGATATCCCACTAGGCACGGTGAAAACAAGGATACATAGGGGTAGGGAAGCATTACGACACCAATTAAGAAATGTTTAATGAGAGGTGAAAATCAGTGAAGTGTCCAGATAATATTGTCTTATATATGCATGAATATCTAGATGAGGAAATTGATGAGCATGATGAACAGTTACTAAAAAAGCATTTACAGACATGCCCAAAGTGTCAAAGTTATTTCCATGAATTAGAGAAGGCAATTGCCTTAGTGCAGAGCACTTCTCATATACAGGCACCCAGTAATTTTACTGAAAATGTAATGGCTCGACTTCCTAAAGAAAAAAGAAGGGTAAGTGTAAATCGTTGGTTCCGACACCATCCTTTATTGACCGCTGCCTCGCTTTTTATCATATTAATGACAGGTAGTTTATTATCAACTTGGAACAAAGATCATGAGTTTTCAGTGACAAAGCAACCCAATTTAGTCGTTCATAATAATACCGTTATTGTTCCTGAGGGTGAAGTAATTAAAGGAGATATAACTGTTAGAAATGGAGACCTTCAAATTGAAGGAAGGGTTGAAGGAGATGTAACCGTCATTAACGGTGAAAATTATCTGGCATCTGCTGGAAATGTTACTGGTGAAATTAAAGAAATAAATGAAGTGTTCGAATGGATTTGGTATCATGTAAAAAAGACAAGCAAAGAGCTTGTTAACGGTTTTCGAGATAAGGATTGATTAATTAGTCGCTCGTATAAGAGTGACTAATTTTTTCTTATAAATAGAGCAAAATTTTTGTCATTTCATTTTTATGTTATAATAAGAAAGTTAAACAAAACTTTTAGCTTAATGCTTTGAAATATATATTTGGAGGAAGTACAATGTCGATTGCGGATTTCGATGTTTTGAAATACTTATCCATTACCATTGACATTCTCCTAGTTTGGTACGTGATCTATAAGCTGATCATGGTTATAAAAGGTACTAAGGCGGTCCAACTGCTTAAAGGGATATTTGTTATATTAATGGTCACAGTGATCAGTGATTGGTTTAGCTTAAAAACACTGAATTGGATGATGGAACAAATATTGCTTTGGGGAGTTCTTGGAATTATTATTATCTTTCAACCAGAACTTAGAAGAGCACTTGAACAGCTAGGTCGAGGACGTTTCTTCTCTCGGACAGGAGTACAGGAAGAAGAAGAACAGGAAAAAATGGTAGAAGCGATAACGAAGGCAACCGATTATATGGCAAAGCGACGAATCGGTGCGTTAATGTCAATTGAAAGAGAAACGGGTATGGGAGATTACATAGAGACTGGGATTGGCTTACAAGCGAAAATCTCCTCAGAGTTATTAATTAATATATTTATACCGAATACACCGCTTCATGATGGTGCTGTTATCATTCAAAAGAATATGATTGCCGCTGCTGCCTGTTATCTTCCGTTATCTGAGAGTCCTTTTATTTCTAAAGAATTAGGAACAAGGCACAGAGCGGCTCTGGGAATTAGTGAAGTCACTGATAGTGTAACGGTTATTGTTTCTGAAGAAACAGGGTCAATCTCACTTACCAAAAATGGAGAACTTCACCGTGACTTGAAGCTTGAACAATTTAAGCAAATGTTAGCAAATGAATTTATTACTCCAATGAAGCCGAAGCAAGCCTCCACACCTCTATGGAATTGGAGGGGAAAAAAGAATGGATAATTTAATTGATAAACTAATTGATAATCGATGGTTCATAAGGGTTGTTGCTTTGCTCTTAGCTTTTTTGCTCTTCATATACGTGTATGACGGAGAAGATTTGGCTATTAATGTGCCACAGGATCAAGAAACAGAAACCATCACAGACGTTCCTGTAAAGAGTTATTACGATACGGAAAACCTAGTCGTTAGCGGGGTTCCAAGTACCGTGACCATCAAGTTAAGTGGGCCGAAAAATCTCTTGCAGCAAGCGAAGACCTCTCGATCATTTGAGGTATATGTAGATTTATCAGAGGCAGAGATTGGTACGCAACGAGTACCAATTGAAATAAAAGATGTGTCCGACAGACTAACAGTGGAAATTGAACCGGATTATGCTAATGTATCTATTCAGGAGAAGGTAACACAGGAATTTAAGGTGGAGCCAGAATATAATACTAGTCTTGTTGCAGATGGCTATACCGCTGAGCAGGCGGTTGTAAAGCCTAACAAAGTTAAAATTACCGGCGCTAAAGATGTGATTGAAAAAATCACTTATGTAAAAGCGACGATAGATTTAGAAGGCAAAGTTGAAGATACTGTAACGAAGGAAGCAAAAATTTTAGTATTAGATCAAGACCTTAATAAACTTGATGTAACACTTGAATCAGATACAGTAGAAGTGACCATACCGGTAAAGGCGTCTAGCAAAGAAGTTCCAATAAAAATTGTTGAAAAGGGTACTCCCCCCAGTGGGGTAACCATTGACTCGATTAATTTGGCTCTATCGCAAGCAACAATACTTGCTAATGCGGATATATTAAACAAGGCAGAATCTGTTCGTGTGGAAGTAGATGTGAGTTCGATAAATGACGATACAACTCTTACTCTGCCAGTCATAATCTCTGAAGGCATTGTTAAAGTAAATCCAGAGACTGTTGACGTCACCATTAAGGTTAGTCGGGAAGAGGATATTACGTTTTCAAATATACCGATTAAAACAAATGGGTTAGCTGCTGACTTAAACATGTCAT
Organism: Bacillus sp. (in: firmicutes); assembly: GCA_011524525.1. Lineage (GTDB taxonomy): Bacteria > Bacillota > Bacilli > Bacillales > Cytobacillaceae > Robertmurraya_A. The sequence goes on from WTKE01000017.1 coordinate 4,668, forward strand.
ACAAAGAACCACTCGATGGGGCGGTTTCAATTACTGCAACGGGTGAGAGCAGTATAATAGGTTCCTTGAAAGAAAGTGACTTTAGCGTCACCCTTAATTTAGCCGGGCTAGATGAAGGAGAACATAGTGTCGACTTAATCGTCACTGGTCCAACAAATGTTAATTGGACGATCAACCAACAGACAGCAAAAATATCGATTACAAAACGAGAAGCATAGATGCACAACAATTATTAAGGAGAGATCTTTTAATGGGTAAATATTTCGGTACTGATGGGGTACGAGGAGTAGCAAATAGTGAGTTAACTCCAGAATTAGCATTTAAACTAGGACGTTTTGGTGGGTATGTTTTAACAAAAGATAAAGAGCGTCCAAAGGTGATCATTGGACGTGATACTCGTATTTCAGGACATATGCTTGAAGGAGCACTTGTTGCAGGCCTTTTATCTATTGGTGCAGAGGTCATGCGCTTAGGAGTGATTTCGACACCTGGAGTAGCTTACTTAACGAAAGCACTTGGAGCACAAGCTGGTGTTATGATATCAGCTTCTCATAACCCTGTAGCTGATAACGGAATTAAGTTTTTTGGACCAGATGGATTTAAGCTTTCTGATGAGCAAGAACTTGAGATTGAAGGGTTAATGGATCTAGAAAAAGATGAATTGCCTAGACCAGTAGGATCAGACTTAGGACAAGTTAATGATTATTTTGAAGGTGGACAAAAATATCTACAATACTTAAAACAAACGGTTGATGAAGACTTTACTGGAATACATATTGCTCTAGATTGTGCTCACGGTGCTACTTCTTCACTTGCTACACATTTATTTGCTGACCTAGATGCTGATCTTTCAACAATGGGAGCATCTCCTAATGGTCTAAATATCAATGACGGAGTTGGTTCCACACACCCTGAGGCACTTTCAGCTTTTGTTAAAGAAAAAGGTGCAGATTTAGGTCTCTCTTTTGATGGTGATGGAGATCGATTAATTGCCATCGACGAAAATGGAGACATCGTTGACGGAGATCAGATTATGTATATTTGTGCTAAGTTCATGAAGGAACAAGGAAGACTTAAGCACAATACAGTGGTTTCGACTGTAATGAGTAATCTTGGTTTCTATAAGGGCTTGGAAGGTCACGGAGTTGAAAGTATTCAAACAGCAGTAGGTGACCGTTATGTTGTGGAAGAAATGAAAAAGACAGGCTACAACTTAGGCGGTGAACAGTCAGGGCACATCATTTTCCTAGACTATAATACAACCGGAGATGGGTTGCTTACTGGCCTTCAGTTAGCAAATATCATGAAGATCACAAAGAAGCCACTTTCGGAACTTGCAGGAGAAATGCAAAAATTCCCTCAAAAGCTGGTGAATATTCGTGTAACGGATAAGTACCATGTGACAGACAATGAAAAGGTAAGTGCAATTATTTCGGCGGTAGAGACCGAAATGAACGGTGACGGACGTATTCTTGTTCGACCTTCAGGTACAGAACCACTTGTAAGAGTAATGGCAGAAGCACCAACAGAGGAGCTTTGTGAGTCTTACGTAAACCGTATAGCAGCAGTTGTTCAGGACGAAATGGGACTATAATATCAACTGAAAATATGTATGGGGGAACGTTTACAACCCCTCATGCATATTTTTTATATATGGGATGCCTTATGTCACATAGTTTTTTGTTGACGAAGGCCTATCCATATTGTATGATTATCCTGATTTTGTAAAGAATGCAGAAGGAGGGTAGAGGTAAATAATAAGGAAACTTAAAGCGCCTGAACTAGCTGAAGGACGAAGAGCGGCTAGTTGACGAGGAGGAGGTTTATCGATTTTTCGGCGGATGCCTCCCGATTGTTAAGCACAATCGTATGCTTTTTCTAAAAATCATTGGGGTAACCTGGTGGACAAAAGGAAAAAGAATGCTTATATCATTAAATGCTAACATTAAATATCACAGAGACTAGGGGGCAAGTCTGCCCTCGTTAGCAACTTGCCTCCATAAATTAGGAGGAATTACACTTATGTGTGGAATCGTTGGATATATCGGTAATAATGACTCAAAGGAAATATTATTAAAAGGGCTAGAAAAGCTTGAATATAGAGGTTATGATTCTGCTGGTATTGCAGTAATGAATGATACAGGCGTTCATGTTTTTAAAGAAAAGGGACGCATTGCAGACCTGCGTGAAATTGTCGACTTAAATGTTATGGCAAATACGGGAATTGGTCACACTCGCTGGGCAACACATGGGGTGCCAAGCAAAGTGAATGCTCATCCACATCAAAGCTCTACAACTCGTTTAACACTTGTTCATAATGGCGTTATTGAGAACTATGACTTGTTAAAGAAAGAGTATCTACAAAATGTTCACTTTGAGAGTGACACAGATACAGAAGTTATCGTTCAATTAATTGATTTATTCGTGAGTGAAGGTTCTGAAGTAGAAGCCGCATTTCGTAAAACATTGAAACTTTTAAAGGGTTCATATGCCCTTGCCTTGCTTGACTCTCAAAACAGTGAGACGATTTTTGTTGCGAAAAACAAAAGTCCTCTTCTAGTTGGTCTTGGAGAAGGGTTCAATGTAGTGGCTAGTGACGCAATGGCGATGCTTCAAGTGACTAACCAATATGTAGAACTAATGGATAAAGAAGTAGTCATTGTTACGAAAGATCAAGTAACCATTCAAAATCTTGAAGGGGAAACCATTACTCGTGCACCTTATACAGCAGAGCTTGATGCGAGTGATATTGAAAAAGGCACATACCCTCACTACATGTTGAAGGAAATTGATGAGCAGCCAGCTGTTATTCGTAAAATCATTCAACAGTACCAAAATGAGTCAGGTCAGCTTGTGATTGACCAAGACATCGTAGATGCCGTGGATCAATCTGACCGAGTGTATATCATTGCGGCAGGAACTTCTTATCACGCCGGACTTGTTGGGAAGCAGTTAATTGAAAAAATTGCTCAAATCCCAGTTGAGGTTCATATTGCGAGTGAGTTTGCATATAACACACCATTATTATCAGCAAATCCACTATTTATCTTTATTTCTCAAAGTGGTGAGACTGCAGACAGCCGTCAGGTACTAGTTCACGTGAAAAAGCTTGGTTATAAGACGTTAACGGTAACGAATGTACCAGGTTCAACATTGTCACGTGAAGCGGACTATACATTGCTACTACATGCTGGTCCAGAGATCGCGGTTGCATCTACAAAAGCATACACAGCACAAATTGCTGTTTTGTCTATCTTGTCAGAAGTTATTGCGAAAACAAGAGGCCTTGAAGTGAGCTTTGATTTAATTCATGAGCTAGGAATTGTAGCAAATGCCATCGAGGTACTTTGTGATTCTAAAGAAGAGTTTGAAGCCATTGCACGTGAGTATTTAGCAACGACACGAAATGCATTCTTTATTGGCCGTGGAATCGACTTCTATGTAGTTCTTGAAGCTTCACTTAAGCTGAAGGAAATCTCTTATATTCAAGCGGAGGGCTTTGCAGGTGGAGAATTAAAGCATGGAACGATTGCTTTAATTGAAGATGGTACTCCAATCATCGCTTTAGCAACTCAAGAAAGTGTTAACCTAAGCATTCGCGGAAATGTGAAAGAGGTAGTGGCTCGTGGAGCAAACCCATGTATCATTTCTATGAAAGGCTTAGAAATGGAAGAAGATCGATTTGTTATTCCAGAAGTACACGAAATTTTAACACCTTTAGTCTCTGTTATTCCAACCCAGCTGATCGCTTACTATGCAGCACTACACCGTGAGTGTGACGTAGATAAGCCAAGAAACCTTGCTAAATCAGTAACGGTTGAGTAATTACTAATTAAAAATGTCTACCACTAGAAAATCTTAGGTGGTAGACATTTTTTTGTTTCTCTTAAACTAAGATCGACATTAATAACTTCTACCAAGTCCTCTTTCAAATGCCGCAAGATGATTTTGGGATGCATTGAGTAATTGGGTGAACACCATTCTAATATCATTTGGAAGTTCATATGCTAGGAACTTTTCATACATAGCTATATTGTCAACTTCTCCTTCCACACTAGCTGCAAAAGCAGACTTTACATTTCCTGGCGTTTTCACGAATGATTGTGATATGTCCTCTGGAATGGGGACTTGGTATTTTTCGAAAAGAGGTAAAAGGGCATAGATATGTCTTAATTCTGCTTCTTTGATTCGTGCAAATGTACGTATGTCTCCAAAAGTTTGGAGAACATTTTTATACCTAGATTGAGCTAAGTGTTCATCTTGAAGTGCATAGGTTAACATTTGGGGTAGGGTTAAACTGGTATCATTTAATGCACCTTTAGCTCCGTAATTAGTAGGCTGGCGACTAGCGGTTGTCACCATTTGTTTATTGAATAACAAGTATAAAAACCATACGGCGTGATTTTGCTCATCAGCAGCAGCACGGCGAAAAGTCTCTTTAATAACAGGATTTTGTGACTTATCTGCAATGTCTAGGTAAAAGTCTACGGTTTCTTGTTCATCTCTAAAAGCAAACTCTACACCCTCTTGATACTGTTCAGGGCACTTTTCCATGCTGTCAGCAACCGGCTGTCTACCCGTTAACTCTCTATAAATTCTACTGAACTCTTCAAAGTGGCGTATCTCATCCTTACGTATTTCAAGAATTTGATTTTTTTCAACTTGAGTTTTTGCCAACCTAGATAATTGTTCGTAACATTTAATGGCTCCATATTCACCATTGATCGCTTTTTGAATATCGTTTATTAAACTGACGTCAAAAGTATTACGAAGAGTAGTAAGGTAAAAGGGATAATTATTGTAGATATATTGCATCCTTGCATCCACCCCCCAGGGTCATTTATCAACTTATCATATGCTCAGATATCGGATAGGTGTCGACAGGGAATAATTGTGAAGAAAAAGTGAATTTATACCCAAAGGGGTTTACTTTATTTTTTTATATTTTATAATACCCATATAGGTATTGGAGATTAATGTTAGTTATTTATATAAAAAATTATTTATTGGAGGAATAGATATGACACAGAAAGTGGTTATTGTAGGTGGAGTAGCTGGGGGAGCAACAGCAGCAGCAAGATTAAGAAGAATTAGTGAGGATGTAGAAATCGTTCTTTTCGAACGTGGGGAGCATATTTCATTTGCGAACTGTGGATTACCTTATTATATAGGGGAAACGATTAAGGACAGAAGCAAGCTGTTGGTACAAACCGTCGAGGGTATGTCAGAACGCTTTAAGCTGGATATTCGTAATTTAAGTGAAGTAGTGAGCATTGATCCTGATAACAAGCGGGTGACAATCAAGAACCTTCAAAATGGGGAAGTGTATGAAGAGTCCTTTGATAAGTTATTATTATCTCCTGGGGCAAGACCAATTGTACCACCGATTTCAGGGATGAAGGAAAATGAGACCTTATTTACATTAAGAAATATTCCAGATACAGATAAAATAAAAAACTATGTAGATACCGTACACCCTAAAAAAGCGGTTGTTATTGGTGGTGGATTTATAGGTATTGAAATGGCAGAAAACCTAGTAGATCGAGGAATGGAAGTAACACTTATTGAAATGGCTAATCAAATTATGGCACCAATCGATTTTGAAATGGCGAGTATATTACATGCTCATTTAAAAGAAAAGGGAGTTCAACTCATTCTAGAAAATGGGGTAAAAGCGTTTGAAGAGCTAGGAAAAAGGATCGTCCTCTCAGATGGTTTGGAAATTTCTACAGATATGACCATTCTTTCGATCGGTGTCATTCCTGAAAATGAGTTGGCCAAATCAGCTGGTCTTGAATTAGGACAGCGTGGAGGTATTATGGTGAATGAGTATCTTCAAACATCAAATGAGGATATTTACGCAGTGGGTGATGCTGTAGAGGTAGTAGATTATATTAGTGGCACAAAGGCAATGATTCCACTTGCTGGACCTGCAAACCGTCAAGGTCGAATTGCAGCAAATAATATCATGGGGAAAAAAGAGAAATACCAAGGAACGATGGGTACTTCTATTGCAAAGGTGTTTGATTTAACCGTTGCCGCTACTGGGAACAATGAAAAAACACTAAAACGACTAGGGGTATCCTACGAAGTCGTTCATATTCACCCAAGCTCTCATGCTGGCTACTACCCAGGAGCTGCACCCCTGTCTTTAAAGTTGATTTTTGACAAGGAAACAGGAAAAATCTTTGGTGCACAAGCGGTTGGAGCAGATGGGGTTGATAAGCGAATGGACGTTATTGCTACAGCGATTAAAGGTGGATTAACGGTTGAAGATTTAACAAACTTAGAATTGTCATACGCTCCACCCTATTCATCTGCTAAAGATCCAGTCAATATGGCAGGTTATGTAGCAACAAATATTATGGATGGTGAATTGGAACATATTCAATGGCATGAAGTAGATCAAATCGTTGCTGAAGGTGGCTTACTAATTGACGTCCGTGAACCAATGGAACGTGAGTTTGGCTATATTGACGGTTCAATGAATATTTCCCTAAATGAACTCAGAAATAAATTAGACGAAATTCCTAAAGATCAGACCATATATGTAAGCTGTCAGGTAGGGTTAAGAGGGTATTTGGCAAGCCGTATTCTAAAAAATAATGGATACAAAGTAAAGAATGTAGATGGTGGCTGGAAGACCTATTCATCCGTATTTGGGAGCAACATAGCCAATCAAGTTGAAACAAAAACTAACGACCTCGATGAAACGGTTATCGAAGAAACCACCAATGACTTACAAGTGGATTCATTGGTAGATGTTAGTGGTTTAACCTGTCCAATGCCTATCGTAAAATTGAAAAAAGGAATAGAGGTATTAGAAAGTGGCCAGGTGCTAGAGCTTCATGTAACGGATAAAGGAGCATTAAATGATTTACCTGCTTGGTCAAAAAATGCTGGTCATACCATTCTAAAAATGGAGCAAGATGATAAGCTAATTAAGTTTTGGATTAAAAAGAAATAGCATAGTAACGCATGACTCAAATTTGAGAGTCATGCGTTTTTTTATCGCGAAAAAATATGGTAAGTGGTATCTTGGCATGGAAAGGTCAAACGGAAAGATAATAATTCAAGAAAGACGAAAAACGTTTATGAAGGAGGCAGTAAATGACTACTGTAACCGCGGTTAAAACCATCTCGGTAAAGGAGATTGCCAAAAAGGTGATCAATCATGAGGAAGTGTTTATTTTAGATGCAAGAAATACGGATGATTTTGATGATTGGAAGATTGAAGGGAAAAGTGTTCACATCATTAACGCTCCTTACTTTGATCTATTAGAAGGGGTTGACTCTATTAAGGGAAAATTACCGACAGATAAGACTATTTATGTCATATGTGCGAAAGGTGGATCTTCAAAATTTGTGGCTCAACAGATCGCAGAAGCGGGCTTCACAGATGTATATTCTGTTGAGGGTGGAATGAAAGCATGGAGTGAATATTTAGAACCCATCAAGATTGGTGATTTAAAAAATGGAGGAACATTATATCAATTTGTTCGGATAGGCAAAGGTTGTTTATCATACTTGATTGAATCAAATGGTGAAGGTGCGATGATTGATACAAGCCGTATGATTGAACCGTATGAAAGTTTTATCACAGAGCATCATATTAAATTGACGCATGTACTTGATACTCATCTACATGCAGACCATATTTCTGGTGGGAGAATGCTTGCTGAAAAAATGGGAGCAAATTATTATCTTCCACCTAAAGATGCCACCGAAGTAAATTTTACGTATCAACAAATTAATGACGGGGATGAGTATCAAGTTGGTAAAACGATAATTAAGGCGGTTTACTCTCCGGGTCATACCATAGGGAGTACCTCTTTTGTCATCGATGACCAATATTTATTAACAGGAGATATTCTGTTTATTGACTCTATTGGACGCCCAGACCTTGCGGGAAAAGCAGAAGATTGGGTAGGCGATTTAAGAAATACACTATATGAGCGTTACAAGGAATTGGCAGATGACCTACTAGTCTTGCCTGCTCACTATATGGCGATTAATGAAATGAATGATAATGGAAGTATTTCTGAAAAACTAGGTGTGCTATATCAACAAAATCACGGATTAAATATTGTTGATGAGAATGAATTTAGAAAAGTGGTAACGGAAAACCTACCACCTCAGCCGAATTCATACCAGGAAATTCGAGAAACAAATATGGGAAAGATCACGCCAGATGTAGAACAACAAAGGGAAATGGAGATTGGTCCGAATCGTTGTGCGGTGAGATAGAGGAAGTTGGGAAGGTAACTGATACGGTTACCTTTCTTTTTTTATGGAAGGTAAAAATTACCTGGTTGACTTTATACCCACTAGGGTATAATATGAACATATCGACAAACACGTAAGGAGGTATTTCAGATTACTTTTGTAACCATTCTACTATTAGTGATTGGATATGTGTTATTTGAAAGGTATTTTCCGGTTTTCTCTGTAGCTTATATTCCCAGAGAAGAGATCGAAACAAAACCCACGATCATTGATTTAAGAGATTATAACCAATCAAGTCAATACGCTATACCGGGTTCAATAAATATACCTGTTGCTTATCTTAATAGATTTAGCACGGACATACCTAATCGTAAACTATATATTATTGCTTCAAACAATCTTGAAAAAAATGTAGGTATTCGTCTTTTACGTAAGAAAGGGTTTCAAGTGATTGGATATACCCTTGCTAGTCATCACTCAAGACTATTGAAAGAAGATAAACTTAGTATAAAAAATCTTTGTTAAAAGGAGGTAAGGATATGGAATACAATACTCAAATTCAAAATAGAGTAAAGCGTATGGAAGGACAGCTTAGAGGGATTTTACGAATGATGGAAGAAAATAAGGACTGTACAGAAGTGATTACACAATTATCAGCTGTTCGAACGGCTGTTGATCGTACAATGGGTGTCATTGTAAGTTCTAATCTAGTTGAATGTGTACAAAAAGCTAATGAAAATGAAGAATCAAATGCAGAAGATCTGATTAAAGAAGCGGTTAATTTACTTGTAAAAAGTAGATGAAAAAAGGTTGACATGATTGAGACATTCAATTAACATTATACCCATAGGGGTAAAAATTAAAATTTACATTTTTTTAAACAATAATATACCTATACGAGTATATGTAAATAAAAATAGAGTTGAAAACCTAGGAGGTAACAGTATGTCAGAAAAGAAAAAAACTACGATTGTGTTATTTAGTGGAGATTACGATAAAGCAATGGCGGCTTATATTATTGCAAATGGTGCAGCAGCTTATGATCATGAGGTAACCATCTTTCATACATTTTGGGGCTTAAATGCTTTACGTAAAGAGGAAAATATGATGGTGAAAAAAGGATTCATGGAAAAGATGTTCGAAAAAATGATGCCAAGAGGCGCAGATAAAATGGGTCTTTCTAAAATGCACTTTGCAGGAATGGGGCCTAAAATGATTAAAGGTGTGATGAAAAAGCACAATGCGATGTCACTACCAAAGTTAATCGAAATGGCACAAGAGCAAGACGTAAAATTAGTGGCATGTACGATGACAATGGATCTGTTAGGTCTAAAAGAAGAAGAGCTTCTAGAAAATGTCGAATATGCGGGTGTAGCTGCATATTTGGCGGATGCAGAAGATGGGAATGTGAATCTATTTATTTAATGAAATTAGGGGATATAGGAGGAATAGACAATGAAAGCAATGACAGCCAAAGAAGTTGAAGCACTATTAAACGAAGGAAAATCGTTAGATATTATCGATGTGCGTGAAGCAGATGAGGTAGCGGCTGGGAAAATTCCTGGAGCAGTAAACATTCCATTAGGCCTTATTGAGTTCCGTATGCATGAGTTAGATAAATCAAAGGAATATATCATGGTTTGTCGTTCTGGTGGTAGAAGTGGTAGTGCTTCACAATTTCTAGAAAGCTATGGATACAAAGTCATTAATATGACAGGTGGTATGCTTTCTTGGGAAGGTAAAACAGAATAAAAAATTTTAAATTAAAGTATACCCTATGTGGTATAAAGGCGATGGAGGTTACTTATGGAGAATTTAAAAGCAAATGTCACTCTTGATGCAAAGGGATTAGCATGCCCGATGCCGATTGTTAAAACGAAAAAAGCCATGACTGGATTAGAAGCAGGTCAAGTATTGGAAGTACAGGCAACAGATAGAGGGTCAAAAGCAGATATTAAAGCTTGGGCTGAGAGTACAGGACATCAGTATCTAGGTACTTTGGAAGAAGGAGATGTGTTAAAGCATTATCTAAGAAAGTCTTCAAGCGATGAAACCATCGAAAGAAAACATCCAAATGTTGTGACAAATGAGGAACTACAGTCAAAACTAGAAGCAAATGAAAACATGATGGTTCTAGATGTAAGAGAAACGGCAGAATATGCATTTAATCATATTCCGAATGCAATTTCTATTCCGCTTGGTGAGTTAGAAGCTCGTATGAATGAATTAAACCAAGATCACACCATCTATATTGTATGCCGTACAGGTAGCCGTAGTGACCTTGCTGCTCAGAAACTTGCTGAAAAAGGATTTTCTAACGTACTAAATGTGATTCCAGGGATGAGTCAATGGGTTGGAACAACGGATCGTATTAACAATTAAGAATCAAAAAAATTTTAAGACTGATTATACTATAGGGGGTAAATGATAATGACTGTTCAAGCGATGACGGCAAAAGAAGTGACGAAGAAAGTGTTTAATAAAGAAGCATTCTTCATTTTAGATGTACGTAATGAAGAGGCATTTCAAGATTGGAAAATTGAAAGCGAAAATTTTGAATATCTAAATGTACCGTACTTTGATCTATTAGATGGAATAGAAGAAATTCTTGATAAAGTACCAACTGATAAAGAGGTATTAGTCGTTTGTGCCAAGGAAGGTTCATCTATTATGGTAGCTGACATGCTTTCTGAAGCAGGACGTACGGTGTCTTATCTAGCTGGCGGAATGAAAGCATGGAGTGAACACTTAGAACCCGTTAAGGTGGGAGATTTAAAGGACGGTGGCGAAATTTATCAGTTCGTTCGTATTGGAAAAGGCTGTTTATCATACATGGTCGTATCAAATGGCGAAGCAGCTATCATTGACTCTACTCGTATGACAGAAACGTACCTTGACTTTGCAAACTCAATCGGAGCAAAGATCACTCATGTATTTGATACTCACCTTCATGCCGATCATATTTCTGGTGGAAGAGTAATTGCTGAAAAAACAAATGCAACGTACTGGTTACCTCCAAAGGATGCAACGGAAGTTACTTTTACGTACCAACCATTAGAAGATGGCAATGATATAGAAATCGGAAATATAAAAATCAATATCCATGCATTGTATTCACCAGGACACACAATCGGATCCACTTCCTTCATTGTGGATGAGAAATTCTTACTTTCAGGAGACATTTTGTTCATCGATTCAATTGGAAGACCAGATTTAGCAGGTCTAGCACAGGATTGGGTGGGTGACTTACGAGAAAGTCTATATAAACGTTACAGAGAGCTATCGGAGGAGTTAGTCGTACTACCAGCTCACTTTATGATTATTGATGAGTTAAATGAAGATGGAAGTGTGTCAGAAAAACTTGGAACACTATTTGAGAAAAACCATGGTTTAAATATTGCAGACGAAAAGGAATTTAGAAGAGTGGTAACGGAGAACCTGCCACCACAACCTAATGCATACCAACAAATTCGTGAAACCAATATGGGGAAAATCACTCCAGACGAAGAGCAACAACGTGAAATGGAAATCGGACCAAACCGTTGTGCGGTTCGATAAAACAATACCAGGAGGAATAGAAATGGAAGCAAATAAAGTATTAGACGCAAAAGGGCTGGCTTGTCCAATGCCAATCGTAAAAACAAAGAAAGCAATGAATGAATTAGAAAGCGGTCAAGTGTTAGAAATTCATGCAACCGATAAAGGGGCAAAAAATGACCTTGCTGCATGGGCAAAATCAGGTGGTCACGAATTAATCAAACACGAAGAAGACGATGCAGTTTTAAAATTTTGGATTAAAAAAGGCTGATGTATAAGGGAACCAGATAAGGTTCCCTTTTTATGGAAAATGGTTTAGAGAGCAAGCGTCATAATAGGCGCTTTTGCTTTTTCAAAGGGGGAAAAAACGATGGATTTAGGTTTTATAATTACCATCTTTTTAATTGGTTTTATAGGTTCATATATTTCTGGAATGCTGGGAATTGGCGGTTCAATCATTAAGTATCCGATGCTTTTATACATTCCACCTTTATTTGGTCTTGCAGCTTTTAGTGCTCATGAAGTATCAGGAATAAGTGCTGTTCAGGTGTTTTTTGCCACGATCGGTGGGGTGTGGGCTTACCGAAAGGGTGGATTTTTAAATAAAAAATTAATCATTTATATGGGAGCAAGTATTTTAGTTGGTAGCTTTATTGGGGGCTTTGGTTCAAAGCTCATGAGTGAAGGTGGAATTAATATCATATACGGTATTTTAGCATTGATTGCAGCTGTAATGATGTTCATTCCTAAAAAAGGTCTAGATGATATTCCATTAGATCAAGTGACATTTAATAAGTGGCTGGCTGCGGTCCTAGCATTTATCGTTGGGATAGGTTCTGGAATTGTTGGAGCTGCTGGTGCTTTTCTATTGGTACCAATCATGCTTGTTGTATTAAAAATTCCCACTCGTATGACCATTGCATCCTCACTTGCCATCACATTTATCTCTTCTATCGGTGCGACTGTTGGAAAAATATCAACGGGGCAAGTAGAATTTTGGCCATCTGTAATCATGGTCATAGCTAGTTTAATTGCCTCACCACTAGGGGCGATAGCAGGGAAAAAAGTAAACACAAAGATCCTTCAAGTTGTCTTAGCACTACTGATTTTAGCAACAGCGATAAAGATTTGGATGGATATCTTATAAACTAGCTACCTAGGACTCTTTAGATTAAGGAACAGGAAAGGTGCTTGTCCACATTCTTTATCGAAGGACAGGCGCCTTCTTTATCTAAATTAGTTCCCAAATAAATACATAATAAATACCGAAGAATATAAAAATTAATAGAAGTAGAATGGAGAGACATAGAGTAATCACTCTTGGGTAAGCGAACGTTTGGTTGTTGATGTCTCGGCCCTTTTTAAAGTACCCAATAGTTGAAAGTATGATCGTGATAATTCCTACAAAAATAGAAACTAACCCAATTGTTTGTGCTAGTATGTCCCCGAGCTGATTTTTTGATATAAATGAGAAATGTAAATTAGTTATTAAAAACCCAACCCCTATGATCGTTATACTCGTTCGTATCCATGCGAGGTATGTACGTTCATTTGCCAGATGCTGCTGTATGTAGTTTGAATCAATTGTTGGCTTATCCTTAAGTCTCATCATCATTTAGTACCTCAATTAATTTTGACTTATAACAACTCAGAGCGGTATGGCCACATCTCTTGAAGGCTCGTAATAAAAAGCTCGACGTTCTTTTTCTTTTTCATAGTAGGAGAGTAGACATAAGAAAGTGTTCTAGGAAATTGAAAATCTTTAATGCGGATGATGGCTAACTCTCCATTTTTTACTTCTTTATGGATAACGCTATTAGATAAAAGGGAAAGACCCATGCCTTTGCTTATGGTTTCCTTAATTCCTTGATTACTGCTAATAGATAGAAGGGATTTAACCTTTAATCCATTCGAACGGATCACATGGTTTAAGTATTCTCGAGTACCTGACCCAACCTCTCTCGTTACCCATACTTGATCTTGAAGATCTGAAATGAATATGTCTCTATTCATTGTTGAAAGAGGATGGGAAGCGGATGATACAACAAAAAGCTCATCCTTTAAAAAAGGGTGGACAGACAGCTCCTTTTCGTTGGTTTGTCCTTCAATTAGTCCGATATCCACTTCATGCCTTTTAACGGATTGAACAATTTCCTTCGTATTCCCTATAACCACTTCAAGTTCTAGTGCCGGATGGTCCTTTTGGATGTCATAGAGGAGGGAAGGTAAAATGTACTCCCCGATGGTAAAGCTTGCCCCGATTTTCAATGATCCCCTAACAGATGTTTGCAAGTCGAGGATATCTTGTTTTGTTTGCTCATACATGCTTATTAACTGTTTGGCTCGATCATATAAAATCTCTCCAGAAGGAGTGATTTTTAGTTGTTTTGGAGAACGTATAAATAGTTTCGTTTGAAACTCGGTTTCTAAGTTCTTAATATGTAAACTAACACTAGGTTGAGACATGAGAAGGAGTTCGGCCGTTTTGGTGAAGTTCTTTACTTCCACTAGAGTAACAAAGGTCTTTAACTCATCAAAATACATACATTCACCTCTCTGTTATTAGAAATATTAATAATTATCATCAATAATATGTATTTTACCAATAGCCAAATATAAGGTAAAGTAGTTATCATAGAAGAGAATTATTCGGTTTAAATAATAAAACCGACTTAACTTATTGGAATAATTAAGATATAATAACACTTATAATATTTTTGCGAAATTTGGGGAATTTAGTCTATTTATTTTTTGTGAGGTGGATTTCGTTGCAACTTCAGGTTATGAACAGCCCGTTTAGTCAGGAGCAGGCAGAGCTTCTTAACAAAATACTGCCATCATTAACCGAATCACAGAAGGTTTGGCTTAGTGGATATTTAGCAGCAATTCAAGCAGCACCAGCAACTACTAGTTCAGAATCAGCTTCTGTAGCCCTATCAGTAGAGGCTTCAAAGCCAGTTTCGAAAGAAGTAACCATCCTTTTTGGTTCACAAACAGGAAATGCACAACGACTTGCTACGAAAGCAGGTAAAACGCTTGAAAGCAATGGTTTTCAAGTAACTGTTTCATCCATGAGTGATTTTAAGCCAAATAATTTAAAGAAATTACAAAACCTATTAATAGTTGCAAGTACACATGGTGAGGGTGAACCACCAGATAATGCGTTATCTTTCCATGAGTACTTACACTCAAAGCGTGCTCCAAAGTTAGAGGAACTCAATTATGCGGTCCTATCGTTAGGGGATAGCTCGTATGAATTCTTCTGTCAAACAGGAAAAGAATTTGATGAGCGCCTTAAGGAGTTAGGTGGTAAGTCATTAACTGAGAGAGTAGACTGTGATCTAGATTATGATGAACCAGCTTCTGAATGGATGGAGAGTGTACTTTCGGCTCTAGGACAGGCTGGAAATGCGGCAAGTCAAGCACAGGCGACAGGTGCAACAGTACAAGCTGGTTCAGAAGAATCTATTTATTCTAGAACAAACCCTTTCCGTGCTGAAGTATTAGAAAACTTAAATTTAAATGGTCGTGGATCTAATAAAGAAACTCGTCATCTTGAGCTATCGCTTGAAGGTTCAGGATTAACGTATGAACCAGGTGACAGTTTAGGAATTTATCCAGAAAACGATCCGGAGCTAGTGGAGCAAATCCTTGCTGAATTGAACTGGAATGCAGATGAAAAAGTGACAGTTAATAAACAAGGTGAAGTAAGAACGTTAAAAGACGCATTACTTACCAACTTTGAAATTACGGTACTAACGAAGCCGTTAATGGAACAAGCTGCCAAGCTTTCTGTCAATCAGGAATTACAGGAGCTAGTTAAACCAGAAAATGCAGATAAAGTAAGAGAGTATATTCAAGGTCGTGATTTGCTTGACTTGCTTCGAGACTTTGGTCCTTGGACAGCTACCACACAGGAGATTATTTCTATATTAAGAAAGCTTCCTGCTCGTTTATACTCGATTGCAAGTAGTGTTTCTGCAAACCCAGATGAAGTTCATTTGACGATTGGTGCGGTCAGATACGATTCACATGGACGTGAAAGAAAAGGTGTTTGCTCAATTCTAACAGCTGAGCGCCTACAAGCAGGGGATACTCTACCAATCTTTATCCAACATAATCCAAACTTTAAGCTCCCTGAAAACCCTGAAACTCCAATTATCATGGTAGGACCAGGAACAGGGGTAGCGCCATTCCGTTCATTTATGCAAGAGCGTGAGGAAGCGGGTGCTGAGGGCAAGTCATGGATGTTTTTCGGTGATCAGCACTTTGTAACGGATTTCTTATATCAAACCGAATGGCAAAAGTGGTTGAAAGATGGCGTCCTAACAAAGATGGATGTTGCTTTTTCAAGAGACACGGACGAAAAGGTATATGTTCAGCACCGTATGCTTGAGCAAAGCAAAGAAGTATATGCATGGCTTCAAGAGGGAGCGGTCGTTTATATTTGTGGCGATGAGAAACATATGGCACATGACGTACATCAAACATTAATTACTATTATTGAAAAAGAAGGCAGCATGGGTCGTGAAGAAGCAGAAAGCTATTTAGCTGCAATGCAAAAAGAAAAACGATACCAGCGTGACGTATACTGAGTTTGAATGAAAGGAGTTTTAAGCATGGTGGAAGTGAAAGAAATTTTAAAAGCGCCTGAAGGCCCTCCTAGTGATGTAGAGGGAATTAAAGACCGAAGCGATTACTTGCGTGGTACGCTAAAAGAAGTAATGCTTGATCGAATCAGTGCAGGTATCCCAGAGGATGACAACCGATTAATGAAGCATCATGGAAGCTATTTACAGGATGACCGTGATGTGCGTGCAGAACGACAAAAACAAAAGCTTGAACCAGCTTATCAGTTCATGCTTCGTGTTCGACTACCAGGTGGAGTAGCAACACCTGAACAGTGGTTGGTGATGGATGATCTTTCTGAAAAATACGGAAATGGTACATTAAAACTAACTACTCGTCAAACGTTCCAAATTCATGGAATCTTAAAGTGGAATATGAAAAGTACGATTCAAGGTATTAATCAAGCTCTAATGGATACAATTGCTGCATGTGGAGATGTAAATAGAAATGTAATGAGTACTTCTAATCCACATCAGTCAGAAATTCATGCAGAGGTATATGAGTGGGGCAAGAAATTAAGCGATGATCTACTTCCACGTACAAGAGCCTATCACGAAATCTGGCTTGATGAAGAAAGAGTGGCAGGAACGCCTGATGTAGATGTTGAGCCTATGTATGGACCACTCTACTTGCCTCGTAAATTCAAAATTGGTATGGCTATTCCTCCTGAGAACGATGTGGATGTGTTTTCACAAGATCTAGGGTATATTGCTATTATTGAAGAAGGAAAACTTGTTGGATTTAACGTAGCAATCGGTGGCGGAATGGGTATGTCACACGGTGATAAAACGACATATCCGCAGCTTGCAAAAGTGATCGGCTTCTGTAAGCCTGAGCAAGTGTACGATGTGGCGGAGAAGATTATTACGATCCAACGTGACTATGGAAATCGTTCTGTACGTAAGAATGCGCGTTTTAAGTACACAGTCGACCGTTTAGGATTAGAAAATGTGAAGCGTGAACTAGAAAACCGACTTGGCTGGAAGCTTGAAGAAGCAAAGTCTTACTCATTTGATCATAATGGTGATCGATATGGTTGGGTAAAAGGCCTAAAAGGAAATTGGCATTTCACATTATTTGTGCAAGGTGGACGTATTGCTGACTTTGATGGCTACCCATTGAAAACAGGCTTACGTGAAATTGCTAAGGTTCATAATGGAGATTTCCGTTTAACAGCGAACCAGAACTTAATCATTGGCAGTGTGTCTGCTCAGAAAAAGAAAAAAATTACTGAGCTTCTTGAAAAGTATGGTTTAACAGATGGAAAACACCACTCAGCAATTCGCCGTAGTTCAATCGCATGTGTAGCTTTACCAACATGTGGACTTGCGATGGCGGAAGCGGAGAGATATCTGCCAACTCTTATCGATAAGATTGAAGAAATCGTTGAAGAGAATGGACTAAGAGATAAAGAAATAACAATTCGTATGACAGGATGTCCAAACGGATGTGCAAGGCATGCCTTAGGTGAAATTGGGTTTATCGGTAAAGCCCCTGGGAAATACAATATGTATTTAGGTGCTGCCTTTGATGGAAGCCGCTTAAGCAAAATGTATCGTGAAAATATTGGAGAAGAAGAAATCCTTCGAGAACTTGGTTCCATTCTTCCACGCTATGCAAAGGAACGTAATGAAGGGGAACATTTTGGAGACTTCGTCATTCGTGCCGGTATTATTGAAGCAACAACAGATGGAACGAATTTTCACGCATAATTAATAGAAAAGACCTTTATTCTATCGAGTAACATAGATAGAATAAAGGTCTTTCTTGTTTTTTTAACATAGAGAAATTTTTACTGGGCAAAATAAAATTAGTTATATTACCATAATTTATAATTTACAATGAACAAACAATTATGTAAAATGGCTAAGGTGTATTCGCTATTTTTCGACAATTATTTCAATTTCTATTGGAGGATAAAATGGATTTATTTCGTAAGAAACAAGTAGGGAAATCAGTGTCTGAAAATTCCCTCAAAAGGGTACTAGGTGCATTCGACCTAACTCTATTAGGGGTTGGAGCCATTATCGGAACAGGAGTTTTTGTTTTAACTGGAGTGGCTGCAGCCGAGTATGCAGGACCTGCACTTATCTTATCCTTTATTATTGCTGGGCTCGCTTGTGCATTTGCAGCATTGTGTTACTCAGAATTCGCTTCTATGATCCCTCAATCGGGTAGTGCGTATACATATGGATATGTTGCATTTGGAGAACTGCTTGCATGGGTACTTGGTTGGGATTTAGTTTTGGAATATGGGTTGGCGTCTTCTGCGGTTGCGAGCGGTTGGTCAGGCTATTTCCAAAGTTTAATGGCAGGGTTCGGATGGCATTTACCTACTTTCCTAACAAGTGCGTTTGATCCGTCAAAAGGTACCTTTGTAGACCTACCAGCTGTTATCATTGTTTTATTAGTCACCCTTTTATTAACAAGAGGTGTGAAAGAATCAGCTAAATTTAATGCCGTCATGGTTGTGATTAAAGTAGCGGTTGTTCTCCTATTTATTGCTATAGGGGTATGGTATGTGGAACCAACCAATTGGGAGCCATTTATGCCGTTTGGAGCTTCCGGAGTCGTAGCGGGTGCAGCTGTCGTTGTATTTGCTTATTTTGGATTTGATGCCGTCTCAACGGCAGCCGAAGAGGTAAAGAATCCCCAACGGAATCTTCCAATTGGGATTATTTCTGCTCTTGCTGTATGTACGGTTTTATATATTGCTGTTTCCTTAATTCTAACAGGGATTGTACCGTTCAATCTTTTAAACGTAAAGGATCCAGTAGCTTTTGCCCTACGATTTATCCAACAAGACTGGGCTGCAGGATTTATCTCGCTTGGAGCAATCGTGGGGATTACAACCGTTCTAATCGTCATGATGTTTGGACAAACACGTTTATTTTATGCGATTAGCCGAGATGGATTGTTACCGAAAAAATTATCAACAGTTCATCCGAAATCGCAAGTGCCTATTACAAGCACATGGGTAACAGGGGGATTAGTAGCCATTTTTGCAGGATTTATTCCTTTAAACAAACTGGCAGAGCTAACAAGTATTGGAACATTATTTGCCTTTGCAACGGTATCGCTTGGAGTCGCTGTACTTCGCAAAACAAAGCCAGATTTACATCGTCCGTTCAAGACACCTCTTGTTCCGGTTATTCCTATCTTGGCCGTTGTTTTTTGTGTCTATTTAATGCTTCAGCTATCAGCATTTACATGGAAAGGATTTTTGGTCTGGTTAGTAATCGGTTTAGCAATCTATATAAGTTATGGGTATAGAAATAGTAAATTAAACAACCCTGAACCATCAAATTCATAAAAGAAAAAGTCGGTTCTGAAGTGAACCGACTTTTTCTATAGATCATTATGAAATTTTACGTTCTTTCGCATCAGACATATGTGGTAGTCGAATGAAAATGGTTGTACCCATT
This sequence comes from Bacillus sp. (in: firmicutes), assembly GCA_011524525.1. GTDB lineage: Bacteria > Bacillota > Bacilli > Bacillales > Cytobacillaceae > Robertmurraya_A. The sequence goes on from WTKE01000017.1 coordinate 24,485, forward strand.
TCCTTCTTACTATCTATTTGTATTGTTCCGTTCATGCTTTCTACTATTCGATAGACGACCATCATTCCAAGTCCTGTTCCCTTCAAGTCTTTTGTAGAAAAATAAGGTTCTCCTAATCGATTTATTTGCTGTTGGCTCATACCAACTCCATCGTCTTTCACGCTTATTAAAGTTGTTTTCTGTTCCTTCAGGCAATTAATCGTTAGGACGCCACCTGAAGACATGGCTTCAATCCCATTTTTCATAATATTTACGAGCACCTGCTGAAGAAGTCCAAAGTTACCCGTACTTAAGGATGAATCTAATGTAGAGTCGATTTCTACCTTGAATTGTTTTGCCATTGGTTCGACTATCTGGATCGCTTGCTGAATAACCTTATCAATTTCGAGCACTTCAATTTTTTCAGGAGTAGGTTTGGCAAAGGTCAAGTAATCTTTAATAATATGATCAGCTTGGTCAATCTCACTTATTGCCAGGGCTAAATACCCTTTTTCCTTCTCAGGAATTTCACCTGACTCACTTAATAACTGTAAAAACCCACGGCTAGACGTTAGTGGATTTCTTACCTCATGAGAAATGCTTGATGCCAAATGGCTAGCGACCTCTGCCTTTTCACTTCGTATTAATCTTAATAGTAATAAATGTTGATTTTTGATATGTTCTGCCATATATAGAGCCAGTCCCATTCCAACTGCTTGAATGCCTGTATACGCTAAGGTAAACGAAAGGGTAATGGGTGAATGAAAAAAGAATTTTGATCCTGTCAATACCCAAAAAGACATGACTATAGAAAATAAGACTTGTAGGGTAATTTTTTTCCCTAATGTGTACTGCTTGAATTTCTCCCTTATCGAAAAAGATATACAGACGAACATAACAGCATTCGCAATTGCAAACCAGGAATGGTCAAATCCATGAATAGATATTCGTAAGATGATAATGAGTGCTAATAGCCACACACCAGTGTATTTGTTTGCATAAAGACAACCAAGAACCAGTGGAATGAATCTTAAGTCAAATGGAATTCCACCAGGAAGTGTTAAGGGATACATCATACACAGAGAGACCGAAATACTTAAGGTAATAACCATAAAAAACTCTAATTGTATGGTTTTAAGATGATGCTTATTAACAAATCCCTGAAAAAAGAGTAACGAAACTAATATGATTAATAAATTTATAAGGAAATGTGTAATAT
>WTKE01000009.1 GCA_011524525.1 Bacillus sp. (in: firmicutes)
AAAAGATGCGTCGTATTGATCCAAACAAACTTGAACTTGAAGAACGCGTAGTTACGGTTAACCGTGTTGCGAAAGTTGTTAAAGGTGGACGTCGTTTCCGTTTCTCTGCTCTTGTAGTAGTAGGTGACAAAAACGGCCACGTTGGCTTTGGTACTGGTAAAGCACAAGAAGTACCAGATGCAATCCGTAAAGCAATTGAAGATGCTAAGAAAAACTTAATCGAGGTACCAATGGTTGGTACTACGATTCCACACCAAGTAATCGGACACTTCGGTGCTGGTGAAATCCTTCTAAAGCCTGCTTCTGAAGGTACTGGGGTTATCGCTGGTGGTCCAGTTCGTGCGGTACTAGAATTAGCTGGTGTAGCTGATATCTTATCAAAATCTTTAGGTACAAACACACCAATTAACATGGTTCGTGCAACTTTGGACGGTTTAAAACAACTAAAACGTGCTGAAGACGTAGCTAAATTGCGTGGAAAATCAGTAGAAGAACTGTTAGGTTAAGGGAGGGAAAGATAATGGCTAATAAATTAGAAATTACCCTCACTCGCAGTGTGATTGGTCGTCCACAAGACCAAAAAGAAACTGTTAAAGCACTTGGTTTACGTAAAATTCACCAAACTGTTGAGCAACAAGATAATGCTGCTATTCGCGGCATGATCAATAAAGTTGCCCACCTTGTAACAGTTGTAGAAAAATAAATTGATTTTTTCTTTTAATAAGGAGGTGCCAATATGAAACTTCATGAATTAAAACCTGCAGAAGGTTCTCGTCGTGAGCGCAAGCGTCTTGGACGTGGTATCGGTTCTGGGCAAGGTAAAACTGCTGGTAAAGGTCATAAAGGTCAAAATGCTCGTTCTGGTGGCGGTGTACGTCCTGGCTTCGAGGGTGGTCAAACACCTTTATTCCAACGTTTACCTAAACGTGGATTTACCAACATCAACCGCAAGGAATACGCTATTGTAAACCTTGATGCACTTAACCGTTTCGAAGACGGAACTGAAGTTACTCCAGAACTTCTTATTGAAACTGGTGTGGTTAGCAGTGAAAAAGCAGGAATCAAGATTCTTGCTAAAGGCAATGTTGAGAAAAAGCTTACTGTAAAAGCTCATAAATTCTCCTCTGCTGCAAAGGAAGCTATCGAAGCTGCCGGCGGTCAAACTGAGGTGATTTAATGTTTCAGACAATCTCCAATTTTATGCGCGTGGGTGATATAAGACGAAAAATCATATTCACCCTTTTAATGTTGATTGTATTTAGAATCGGGACATTTATTCCTGTTCCACATGTAAATACCGATATTTTAAAAGCACAAGATCAACTTAGTGTATTTGGAGTTCTGAATACATTTGGTGGGGGAGCACTTAGCAACTTCTCTATCCTTGCTATGGGTATCATGCCGTATATTACAGCGTCTATTATCATTCAACTTTTACAGATGGATGTAGTACCGAAGTTTACGGAGTGGTCAAAGCAAGGAGATGTAGGACGTCGTAAGCTTGCTCAATTTACCCGCTATTTTACGATCGTACTTGGATTTATTCAAGCGTTCGGTATGTCTTACGGTTTTAATAATCTTGCTGGTGGATTATTGATTGAGAAGCCTGGTATTGGAACCTATCTTTTAATCGCAACTGTATTAACAGGCGGTACGGCTTTCCTTTTATGGTTAGGTGAACAAATCACTTCAAAAGGAGTCGGAAATGGTATTTCAATTATCATCTTTGCTGGTATCGTTGCTAGCATTCCGAATATAGCTAACCAAATTTATGCACAGCAATTTGAAGATGCTGGTGATCAGCTTTTCTTAAATATCGTAACAGTTCTGTTGATTGTTTTAGCTGTAATTGCGATTATTGTTGGAACAATCTTTATTCAACAAGCTTTACGTAAAATCCCAATTCAATATGCAAAGAAAATGACTGCTGGCACATCGCCGGCGGGACAATCCACTCACTTGCCTTTAAAGGTAAATGCTGCTGGTGTTATCCCTGTTATCTTTGCGGTGTCGTTTATTATTACTCCTAGAACGATTGCACAGTTCTTTGAGCAAAATAGCGTAACGATTTGGATTGAACGAATTTTTGATTATACACATCCAATTGGAATGGTGATCTATTGTGCACTCATTATTGCGTTCACGTATTTCTATGCATTCATTCAAGTAAACCCAGAACAAGTGGCTGAGAACTTGAAGAAACAGGGTGGTTATATTCCAGGAATTCGCCCAGGTAAGAATACTCAAGAATATTTAACTCGCGTATTATACCGCTTAACATTTGTTGGTGCGCTGTTCTTATCAGCCATTGCCATTCTTCCAGTCTTTTTTGTGAAGTTTGCGGGTCTTCCGCAATCTGCTCAAATTGGTGGAACGAGCTTGCTTATCGTTATAGGGGTTGCCCTCGAAACAATGAAACAGCTTGAAGCTCAGCTTGTTAAGCGTCACTATAAAGGTTTTATAAAATAATTCGGATTTGGGGACATCTGTTCCCAAACACCGTTTTAGAGACTGAGGGGGAGCCAGAGTGAATTTAGTTTTGATGGGGCTGCCAGGTGCGGGAAAAGGCACTCAAGCTGAAAAAATCGTTGAAAAATATTCTATCCCTCATATCTCGACAGGAGATATGTTCCGTGCTGCTATGAAGGAAGGAACAGAGCTAGGTTTAAAAGCTAAGTCTTTCATGGATCAAGGCGCACTTGTTCCTGATGAAGTAACAATTGGTATTGTTCGTGAAAGATTAAGTAAAGATGACTGTCTAAAAGGTTTCTTACTTGATGGTTTTCCTAGAACTGTTGCTCAGGCAGAAGCGCTAGAGAATATGCTTACTGAATTAGATAAGAAAATTGACTACTGTTTAAATATTGATGTAGACCAAAATATTCTGATGGAACGTTTAACTGGTCGTCGTATTTGTAAAGAATGTGGAGCTACTTATCACTTGGTTTTCAATCCTCCTGCAAAGGCTGGAACATGTGACCGCTGTGGTGGAGAGCTTTATCAGCGTGCAGATGATAACGAAGAAACGGTTCATAACCGCTTAGAAGTAAACATTCAACAATCAGAACCTTTGCTTCATTTCTATGAAACAAAAGGTTACCTAAAAAATATTAACGGTCAACAAGATATAAATGATGTATTCAAAGATATTGACAGCCTTCTTCGGGAGCTTGCGTAAATGATTATTTGCAAGACTCCGCGTGAGATTGAAATAATGCGTGAAGCTGGTCGCATCGTTGCATTAACGCATCAGGAGTTATTGAAGCATATTGTTCCCGGTATAACCACAAAGGAACTGGATAAAATTGCTGAAGCTTTTATAAGAAAGCATGATGCAAAACCATCCTTTAAAGGTTATAACGGATTTACAGGTAGCATCTGTGCTTCCGTAAATGAAGAACTAGTGCATGGTATTCCTGGGAATCGCGTATTAAACAACGGTGATATAATCAGTATTGATATTGGTGCTGAGTATAATGGCTATCATGGTGATTCAGCTTGGACTTATGCGGTTGGTTCTATTGATGAGGAGACACAGCGTCTATTAGATGTTACGGAGGAATCCTTGTACAAGGGACTTAACGAAGCTAAGCCAGGTGATCGTCTGTCGAACATCTCCCACGCGATTCAAACTTATGTGGAAGCAAACGGGTTTTCAGTTGTGCGCGAGTATGTAGGGCACGGAATAGGGCAAGACTTACATGAGGATCCACAAATCCCCCATTATGGTCCACCTAATAAAGGCCCTCGTTTAAAACCTGGGATGGTACTAGCGGTTGAGCCGATGGTGAATGCAGGAAGTCGTTATGTTAAGACCTTAGCTGACGATTGGACCGTTGTTACAGTAGATGGGAGTATGTGTGCTCACTTTGAACACACCATTGCTATCACTGAGACAGGTTTTGAAATTCTTACAAAAGCTTAACTTGTAAAGCCAAGGGAACTGTCAAGTATTTAGTAATATTTTAATTATTAAAATTGGGCAAATCCTTTTTAATATGCTATAATTATAAGGTTGCTAGAAAATTGTAGTGTATTAACCGGTTGTGTTGCATTGGAAAGCTACGATTTCTTTCAGTAAGTATTTAATGGATCATGTAACTGATGAGTAGAAGGGAGACTAGTTCTATGGCGAAAGATGATGTAATTGAAATTGAAGGTACGGTTCTTGAAACTTTGCCTAACGCTATGTTTAAGGTAGAATTAGAAAATGGTCATACAGTACTAGCTCATGTTTCCGGTAAAATTCGTATGCACTTCATCCGTATTTTGCCTGGTGACAAAGTAACTGTTGAGCTATCCCCATATGACTTAACACGCGGAAGAATTACTTACCGCTTTAAATAATCTGTTGCACTCCGTAATATCAAGGAGGTTAGGATAATGAAAGTGAGACCATCTGTTAAGCCGATCTGCGAAAAGTGTAAAGTTATCCGTAGACGCGGCAAAGTTATGGTTATTTGTGAAAACCCTAAGCATAAACAAAAACAAGGCTAATAATGAGGGAGGTGCTCTAGTAAATGGCACGTATTGCAGGTGTTGATATTCCACGTGAAAAGCGTGTAGTAATCTCATTAACTTACATCTATGGTATTGGTAAAAATACTGCACAAAAAGTATTGGCTGAAGCTGGTGTTTCAGAAGAGACTCGTGTGCGTGATTTAACGGAAGAAGAACTTAACAAAATCCGTGACATCGTTGATAAATTAAAGGTTGAAGGTGACCTTCGTCGTGAAATTTCTTTAAACATCAAGCGTTTAATGGAAATTGGTTCATACCGTGGTCTTCGTCATCGTCGTGGATTACCAGTTCGCGGACAAAACACGAAGAACAATGCACGTACTCGTAAAGGTCCACGTAAGACTGTAGCTAACAAGAAGAAATAATCGGTAAAGGAGGTACTTTAAATGGCTCGTAAAACTAATACTCGTAAGCGTCGTGTAAAAAAGAATATTGAACAAGGGATTGCTCATATCCGTTCTACATTCAATAACACGATTGTAACAATCACAGATGTTCATGGAAATGCTCTTTCATGGTCAAGTGCTGGTTCATTAGGATTTAAAGGTTCTCGTAAATCTACTCCTTTTGCAGCGCAAATGGCAGCTGAAACAGCAGCTAAATCATCTATGGAACATGGAATGAAAACTTTAGAAGTAACAGTTAAAGGACCTGGTGCAGGACGTGAAGCTGCTATCCGTGCTCTTCAAGCTGCTGGTCTAGAAGTTACTGCTATTAGAGACGTAACTCCAGTTCCTCATAACGGATGTCGTCCACCAAAACGTCGTCGTGTATAATTTTTCTGTATAGAAAAAAAATCCCTGTCTATAATGGGATATGATAAGAACTTTATACGTTTATACAGGATCATTTTTCCAGTTGTTGTGCACAAGCGGGAACGTATACAGGGGGAATTTCGGTTAAACAAACCTAACCGAGGTTTCGACGTTTTGAAGGAGGGTATATTTGATGATCGAAATAGAAAAACCAAAAATCGAAACGGTTGAGATCAGCGATGATGCCAAGTACGGGAAGTTCGTCGTAGAACCACTAGAACGTGGATATGGTACTACTTTGGGTAACTCCTTACGTCGTATCCTATTGTCGTCACTCCCAGGTGCGGCGGTCACATCGATTCAAGTCGATGGGGTGCTTCATGAATTCTCAACAATTGAAGGCGTCGTAGAAGATGTTACTTCTATTATTTTAAATATTAAGAAACTGGCACTGAAAATCTACTCTGATGAAGAGAAGACGCTTGAAATTGATGTGCAAGGTGAGGGAGTAGTGACTGCGGCTGACGTAACTCATGACAGTGATGTCGAGATATTAAACCCGGATCTACACATTGCGACCCTTGGTTCGAACGGCAATCTTCGCATGCGCTTAACTGCTAAGCGTGGAAGAGGGTATACACCTGCTGATCAGAACAAGAGAGAGGATCAACCAATCGGTGTTATTCCAATCGACTCCATCTACACTCCAGTTTCACGTGTTGTCTACCAAGTAGAAAACACTCGTGTCGGTCAAATGACTAACTATGATAAGTTAACTTTCGATGTATGGACTGATGGAAGCACTGGTCCTCAAGATGCTGTTGCACTTGGAGCGAAAATCTTAACTGAGCATTTAAACATCTTCGTTGGTTTAACTGATGAAGCACAAAATGCTGAGATCATGGTTGAAAAAGAAGAAGATCAAAAAGAAAAAGTACTTGAGATGACGATTGAGGAATTGGATTTATCCGTTCGTTCATACAACTGCTTAAAGCGTGCTGGCATCAATACTGTTCAAGAGCTTGCTAACAAGACTGAAGAGGACATGATGAAGGTGCGTAACTTAGGTCGTAAGTCTCTTGAGGAAGTAAAACACAAACTTGAAGAGCTTGGATTAGGATTACGTAAAGACGATTGATCTTAGGTCAAACCTTTTACCATTCCAAGTCTTAAGCAACTAGAGATAAATGACTTCAACAAAGGAGGGAAACTTTCATGGGATACAGAAAGTTAGGACGCACTAGTGCTCAACGTAAGGCTATGTTACGTGATTTAACAACAGACTTAATCATTAATGAGCGTATTGAAACAACTGAAGCTCGTGCTAAAGAACTTCGTTCAGTAGTTGAGAAAATGATTACTCTTGGTAAGCGTGGGGATCTTCATGCGCGTCGTCAAGCATCTGCTTACGTTCGTCACGAAGTAGCTAACGCTGAAACTAACCAAGATGCTGTTCAAAAATTATTCAGTGACATCGCTGGTCGTTACGAAGAGCGTCAAGGCGGTTACACTAGAATCATGAAGCTTGGACCACGTCGTGGAGACGGAGCTCCAATGGTTATTATCGAATTAGTTTAATAGCTAGTACAGACAACAAGGGTGAAGGACAGTTTACACAGGAACTTGTTCTTGCCCTTTTGCTGTAATGAGCCGTTGACTATCTAAAGTACTAAGCCCAACGAGTGTTACGATGAGGGTGTATGTATATGTTTTCACTTCTCGTCTAGCTCATGCGCCTTCCTCTCATTTGGAATGAAGAGGAGGCGCAGGCTTTATTTAGGAAAGAGCATTGAAATAAGAAGTCAATGAGACATTCATTCATGCCATCATACATATTATATTTATATTTTACGGTGAATGGTCCGTGTCTTCACTTTCAAAGCTCGCCAAAATTGGCGAGTTTTCTTTATAATATCGGGTTTTTCTTATGGTAGTCGAGAGGAGATGAGTAAGTTGGTAGCATCCATCGTTCAGATCGAGAATGTTTCTTTTAAATATGATCTTCAAGAGGAGTACGCCTTAAATGATGTCTCCTTTAACATAAATAAAGGCGAATGGCTTGCCATTGTTGGACATAATGGATCTGGTAAGTCAACGCTTGCAAAGCTTTTAAATGGCCTTCAATTTGCAGAAAAAGGTTCCATTACAATTGGTGGAACTAAGATTTCTGAAGAAACGGTTTGGGATACAAGAAAAATGGTTGGTATGGTATTCCAAAATCCGGATAACCAGTTTGTTGGTACCACTGTCCAGGATGATGTTGCATTTGGACTTGAGAATCATGGAGTTCCTCGAGAGGAAATGATTATCCGTGTACAGGAAGCATTAGAACAAGTAAAGATGAGTCAGTTTCTATTACAAGAACCTCATCATCTATCAGGTGGGCAAAAACAGCGTGTAGCTATAGCTTCTGTATTAGCTCTAAAACCGGCTATTATCGTTTTAGACGAGGCTACCTCTATGCTTGATCCAAAAGGGCGTGAACAGGTTCTAGAAACGATTCGAGAGCTTAAAAGTAATAATGATTTAACTGTTGTCTCTATTACACATGATTTAGAGGAGGCTGCCAAGGCTGACCGAATAATTGTTATGAATAGAGGACAGGTGTATAAAGAAGGTACACCAAACGAAATTTTTCAACTCGAAGAAGAGCTGATTTCATTAGGACTTGATATCCCTTTTTCCGTAAAACTAAGCAAGAAATTAAAAGAGTTAGGCATGAATTTAGATAAACATTTTCTATCAGAAGAAGAGTTGGTGAAGGAATTATGGACATCTCACTCCAAGAAGTAGAATACAAATATCAAGCAAACACACCCTTTGAACGTCTTGCTTTAGTGGATGTCTCCATTGAAATAAAAGCGGGAACTTTTTTGGCAATCATTGGTCATACGGGTTCTGGTAAATCCACTGTTATTCAACATTTAAATGCTCTATTAAAACCTACAAATGGCAAGGTTCTCATTGGTGATCGAGTCATTACGAGCGATAAAAAGCAAAAGAATTTAAAGGAAGTAAGAAAAAGAGTAGGCATTGTTTTTCAATTTCCTGAGCATCAGCTGTTTGAAGAAACAGTAGAAAAGGATATATGCTTTGGTCCAATGAATTTTGGTGTCTCTGAATCAGAGGCAAAGGAACGAGCAAAGGTTGCAATCCGCCAAGTAGGCTTACAGGAGGGGATTCTTCAAAAGTCCCCTTTTGACTTATCAGGAGGACAGATGAGAAGGGTAGCCATTGCCGGAGTTCTTGCCATGCAACCGGATGTTATTGTATTAGACGAGCCAACTGCAGGCTTAGATCCTCGTGGAAGAAAAGAAATCATGGATATGTTTTATTCATTGCATAACGAACGAAGCCTTTCTACGATTCTTGTTACTCATAGTATGGAGGATGCAGCGCTTTACGCTGACCAGATTGCTATTATGCACCAAGGCCGTGTATACAGGAAAGGAGATCCATCTGAGATTTTCAGTGACCCTGAGGGACTGTTTGAGCTTGGACTGGATGTTCCAGAGGTGGTTCGTTTCCAGAGAACGTTTGAGGCAGAGTTTGGACAATCACTAGGGAAAACATGTTTAACCATCGAAGAATTATCTGAAACGATTGTCAAACATTTGCAGGGAGGAGCTAAATAGATGGATAAAATGATATTTGGTCGGTATATTCCTGCAGATTCTGTGTTGCATCGGATGGATCCTCGTTCAAAACTAGTTCTCATCTTTTTATTTGTATGTGTGGTGTTTCTAGCAAATAATGCTCTAACGTATGGAACTCTACTTGTGTATACCATTACCATGATTTCTTTATCAAAGATATCGATCCGGTTTATTATGGCAGGATTAAAGCCGGTATTGTGGTTAGTTGTTTTTACATTGTGTCTTCATCTTTTTTTAACAAAGGAAGGAAATCTTCTGTTTCAGTGGGGTTGGATAGAAGTGTATGAAGAAGGAATCAAGCAAGGCCTGTTTATTTCAGTGCGATTCTTTTTGCTTATTCTCATGACTTCTCTTTTAACGTTAACAACGACACCTATTGAGATAACAGATGGCTTAGAAGAGCTTCTTGGGCCGTTAAAGAAAGTTAAATTTCCAGTTCATGAACTGGCGTTAATGATGTCCATATCTCTAAGGTTCATCCCCACTCTTATGCAGGAGACAGATAAAATTATGAAAGCTCAGTCTGCTCGAGGGGTTGACTTCACTGGAGGACCCGTAAAGGACCGTGTAAAGGCAATTATCCCGTTGCTTATCCCACTGTTTATTTCTTCGTTTAAACGGGCGGAGGAACTCGCTATTGCGATGGAGGCAAGGGGATACCGTGGCGGTGAGGGAAGAACAAAGTACCGACAATTAAGCTGGGGCGTCAGAGATACATCGATGCTATTGGCCTTAGGGCTAGTTACGGCTTTACTAGCGGTATTACGAGCGTAGAGGTGTGATTTCCATGAAGAGATATAAGTGTAAAATATCTTATGACGGAACGGCATTTCATGGCTATCAGGTACAGCCTAATAAGCGTACGGTTCAATCAGAGCTTGAGGGAGCCCTAACAAAGCTCCATAAAGGAAGACAGGTAAAGGTGACGGCTTCCGGTCGTACAGATGCAGGAGTACATGCAAAGGGGCAGATTATTCATTTTGACTCGAATCTAAACATCCCTTTACCAAAGTGGCAATTAGCGTTACATGCCGTTTTACCAAGTGAGATTGCCATTATAGCAATTGAGGAAGTGGATCAACACTTTCATGCGCGCTTTGATGCAGCTGGAAAAGAATATCGATATGTTGTTGATAACCGAAAAATTCGGGATCCGTTTCAAAGAAATTATTCGTATCATTTTCCTCACCCATTGGATCTAGATCGCATGAAAGCGGCTAGTGTCCATTTTATAGGTGAGTACGATTTTACTAGCTTCTGTTCCGCAAAGACAGAAGTCGTAGATCGTGTAAGAAGGATATATGATCTAGATATTTCTTCAGAGGGTGAACAGCTGGTTCTTCGCTTTCGAGGAAATGGATTTCTTTATAATATGGTTCGTATCATTGTAGGAACCCTTATACAGGTGGGGAGCGGGGACATAACGCCCGACTCCATCCCAGAGATTATTGAAAAGAGAGACCGAACCTTCGCAGGGAAAACTGCACCCCCACAAGGGTTGTACCTTTGGGAAGTGTTTTATGAGTAAAAAGGTAGTTATAAAATAGAAAAGAATAATAAAAAAAACTCTATGACAACTAATCCTGGTGTAACATTTTCTTGACATCAGGGCGGAAGCAGTATATGATATCAAATGTATGTATTTTAATCCCATGATAAGCCCCGTTAACTTATTATGTCGAGATATACGTAAACATGCAAGAACACATGTCGGAACACGTGTGGAAAGCATGCCAGAACAAAATTTTATGAATGTATAATTTAGGAGGGAACTATTCAATGCGTACAACGTTTATGGCTAATTCAAACAATATTGAACGTAAATGGTACGTGATTGATGCAGAAGGCAAAACTCTTGGACGTCTTGCTTCAGAAGTTGCATCAATTCTACGTGGAAAACATAAACCAACTTTCACACCACATGTTGATACTGGTGATAACGTAATTTTAATCAATGCTTCAAAAATCGAGTTAACTGGTAAGAAGTTAACTGACAAGATCTACTACCGCCACACTATGCACCCAGGTGGATTAAAAACTAGAACGGCTCTTGAAATGCGTACAAACTACGCTGAAAGAATGTTAGAGCTTGCTATTAAAGGCATGCTTCCTAAGAATTCTTTAGGTCGTCAAATGTTCAGAAAGTTACACGTATACGCTGGTAGCGAGCATCCGCACCAAGCACAACAACCTGAAGTTTACGAACTTCGTGGATAATTAAAGGGAGGGTATTATATTGGCACAAGTTCAATACATTGGTACTGGTCGTCGTAAAAGCTCCGTTGCACGTGTTCGTCTAGTTCCAGGCAGCGGTAAAATTACAATTAACGATCGTGACATCACTGATTACATTCCATTCGAAGCACTACGTGAAGTAGTAAAGCAACCATTAAACGCAACAGAAACTCTAGGTAGCTATGATATTCTTGTTAACGTTAATGGTGGAGGTTACACTGGTCAAGCTGGCGCTATCCGCCATGGTATCGCTCGTGCGTTACTAAACGTTGACCCAGAATACCGTCCAACACTTAAGCGTGCTGGATTATTAACTCGTGACGCTCGTATGAAAGAACGTAAAAAATACGGTCTTAAAGGCGCTCGTCGTGCACCTCAGTTCTCAAAGCGTTAATTTTTCGCTTATCATGGACTCTCAACCTTATGGTTGGGGGTCTTTTTTATGCTTTTATTAAAATTTGATCACCAACCATAGCTCTAACTATATTTTCTTATATAAAAAAATAAATGTTGAATGCCTAATTGCCCAATCCTAAAAAGTTTCAACGAATATACTATTTTAAAAGCGAAAGGGGGGAAGGGAATGCGATTCCACCAACAAAGGTCTAAAAACAGTGATCAAAAACTTTCTAATACTGGAGAAGATCCTTGGAGTTCTATAATGGACCTTTTTAGCCCTAAATTAAGCAATATAAATTCAGGAGTCGAACAAGAAAGCCCTAGTATTTTGCGAGAAAGCTCCAGTTCAGAGGAAGAAAGCTCAAGTTCAAGTTCAAGCTCAAGCTCAAGCTCTAGTTCTAAAGACGAAAGCTCCAATTCAGAGGAAGAGAGCTCAAGTTCTAGTGCAAGTTCTAAAGACGAAAGCTCCAGTTCAGAGGAAGAGAGCTCAAGTTCAAGCTCTAGTTCTAAAGACGAAAGCTCAAGTTCAAGCTCCAGTTCTAAGCACAAATCATGTGAGTGCAAGGATGAGAAAAACTGTAAACATGACTGTTTATGTCAATTCCTAAAAAAAGTACATCACGAAAACGTAACTATCACTACGAAGACTGGTCAATTTATTATGGGCCAACTACAAGGTGTTAAAGGTTGCTGTGTAAAAATAATTGAATCTGGCAGTAAGTCTCCTTTTATTCCGGAAAGGATAACTATTATCCGGTGTAAGGACATTGAGAGCTTTTCCGTTGATTTCTATCATGAATTTTAATTATAAAGAAAGGTAGTGAGCATACAATCACTACCTTTCCCTTCGTTCCATAAATCTATCAACAGATAAAGTGTTTTTAACAAAACGGCTTCTTGACCGTAAAATGGACTCCCTTACATCAGATGTATGATGTTGAGGATTCTCATACCGAAAATATACGTAATACTTACTTGATAAAGAGTACATTTTTATTTGATTCTTTAAACATAATTGTTGAAATACATAGTCTTCTCCAACATTGATGGGGGGAAAGGCAACTTGATTAAATAGGTTCTTATTAAAAACTAATGTAGCTCCATGTAGAAAGTTCTCTGATCTATTTCCATATTGGGCATTAGTATCAATCCATTCGTTTTCATGATTGGGATTATACAGTCTTAATTCATGTTTCTTATTAAAATAAATATAAAAGCTACTCTTTCCGACGAGTTCAGCTCCATTTTCCTTCAAGGAATCAAACGCCTCTTGTAAGTATCCGGGCCCATAATAATCATCATCGTCCATTTTTGAAATAATAGGGTAACTGGCAGCAGCTACTCCTTCATTTAAACACTCACCTAGACTTGTCTCTTCAGGAAGTCGAAGGATTTTTGAACGAATTCCGTTTAAAACATTATGATCAAGAATAATGCTAGAAGAGTTAAGAATTAAAATGAGTTCTTTCTCAACTATTGTCTGTTTAACAAAATTTCTAATAATGTTTTTTATAAAGTCGCCCCGATTAGTACATGCAATAACAGAAATCAAAATAAGTCTCCTCCCTTCTTACACACAAAAATAGCCTTCTGGAAACTGCCTTTCTTACCACGGTTCTCCCTCCTAGTCCTACTATTACTTTATTCCTCTATTTATTTAAGATGATGGATGTTTACATAGAACAAGCCAAAAATGTGCCATTTTTAAGCCCATATTATTGCAATGTAATAAAGTCAATAATGCCCAAGCATTCGTGCGATAAAGACCATATAGTATAAGGGTTATTTCTATAAGAATCGAGGTTGATTTTATTGAGAGTCCTTTTTTTTGATAGTAACTATGTGTTAATTAATTTACTACCTAACGGATTTAAGCAGGAGGGTCATCAAGTAAGGATTGTCGGGAACCTTAATGAAGAGAAAATTGCTAAGTCGATAAAAATGTTTAAGCCTGACTTAATTGTTACACAGGGTTGGGGACCGGACCATGATGGTGATAAACCGGAATTAATTTGCAAATATGCAAAGCAAAACGGGATTCCTCATATCTACTGGTCGGTTGAAGATCCAAGATATACCCATACCTTTGCTTATCCAATAATAACCCGTTTACAGCCAGATCTTGTTTTTACTATTTGTAAAGAAATGGTCCAATTTTATCGGGATCATGGGTTCGGTTGTGAGTATCTTCCTTTCGGTTATGAGCCTACCATTCATTATCCCGGGGAAAAAAACGAAGATTTTAAATGTAATATAGTTTTGGTTGCTAATTCATATGTTTGGGATTTTAAAAACAATGATTATGATCAACGTTTAAAATATCTAAAAGATTTGGTGTGTCCCTTGATTGATGAAGGAATTCGAATCGATTTCTTTGGGCATCGGTGGGAGGAAATGGGAAGTTATCTTGGCAAGGATATTCCGAAAGATTGGATAAGAGGGCCTGTTTCATATCATAATACACGCGATTTATATAGATCATCCAACATTGTCTTGGGTTTACAAAGTTTTGATGAGCAACTTACACACAGGACCTATGAAATAATGGCTTCACAGGGATTTTTGCTGACAAATGATACAGAGGAAATAAGAAGATTATTTGTACCAGGAGAGGAATTAATTATTACCGATTCACCTGAGAAGACATTGGAATTAGTTAATTATTATTTAGATCACCCTGAGGAACGGGAGCGCATTAGTGCAAATGGTTATAAGAATGTTAGCCCTAATACGTACCGACAAAGGGCTAAAGAAATTGTCGGATTTCTAAAGAAGGACCTTCTTAAAAAAGAAAAAAAATAGGGATAACGAATTAAAAATAGCATGAATATGGTGTATTAGATGGTTATAGTAGTTTTCGTAAAATATAAAAATTAATTAGTATTGGAGGGATTAAGACATTAATGAAAAAAATAAAAATAGGCATAATAGGAGCAGGTAAAATTACAAAAGATGGACATTTAAAAGCCATCCAACATCTTAACGAAGAAGTTGAAGTTATTGCAATTGCTGATATTAATATTGCTGCTGCTCAAACCCTTGCTAAAGAATATAACATCCCATCTATCTATTCAGATTATAACGATCTCCTAAAAAATGAAAATGTAGATGCTGTCCTTATATCCGTCCCCAATTATCTTCACTCTCCCATAGCCATAGAAGCGATGAAAAAAGGTAAGCATGTATTGTGTGAGAAACCACTAGCGATAAACAGTGAAGAAGCAAATAAGATGGTAAATATTCAAAAGCAGACGAATCGAATCTTGATGGTTGCCTACCATAATCTTTTTAGAAGTGATATAGAATATATAAAAAAATCGATCTTGGAAAATAAGTTGGGCAAGATCTATTATGGTAAATGCGGTTGGATAAGGCGAGCAGGCATCCCGAGTTGGGGGAATTGGTTTACTGAAAAAGAGAAATCTGGAGGAGGCCCATTAATCGATCTTGGTGTTCATATGTTAGATTTAGTCCTCTACCTAATGGATTATCCAAAACCTGTTTCTGTTTTCGGTTCAGCCTTTAATATATTTGGTCGTGATCATAAAGGAATGACTCGTGCTAGAGTGGTTGCGAATGAGAATGGAATTTTTAATGTTGAAGATTTCGCCGTTGCTTTAATTCGTTTCGAAAATGGAGCAACTATACTGATTGAAACAAGCTGGGCAGCAAATATTGAGAGCGACTCCATCTATCTTTCTATCTTAGGGGATAAGGCAGGTGCAAGTTTTTTAAATGATTCGGGCCCTAAGCTATATATGGAAGAGAGGGGAACGCAGCTTAATATTAAACCACAAGTTTTATTTGATTACGAAGGTGCGAGAATAAAAATGTGGCATCATTTTGCAGAGTGTATCCGAAATAACGCGAAACCTATTTCATCAGCAGAAAATGGGCTGTTAGCTAATCAGATATTAGATGCAATCTATGAATCCAGTAAAAGTGGCAGAGAAATTATTATAGAAAGTAACAAAGGGGAATGAATTGCATGGATTATTATTGTCACCCTTTAGCATTGGTGGAATCCAATCAAATAGGGAAGGGGACAAGGATTTGGGCCTTTTCGCATGTTCTTCCAGGTTCTTCAATTGGGGAAAATTGCAATATTTGTGAACATACCTATATAGAGAAAAATGTTATTATAGGCAACGATGTTACGATTAAATCAGGGGTATATCTATGGGAAGGCGTAAGATTAGAAGATCAGACGTTTATTGGCCCCAACGTAACTTTTACAAATGATCTTAAACCCCGCTCAAAGAGATACCATACAAAATATATAGAGACCATTGTTCAAAAGGGTGCGACTATTGGAGCGAATTCTACCGTTATTGCAGGAAATGTTATTGGAGAATATGCCATGATTGGGGCTGGTTCTGTAGTTACAAAAAATATTCCTAATCATACGTTATGGTTCGGAAACCCGGCACAATTTAAAGGGTATGTATGTAAGTGTGGAGAACAACTGGATAAGAATCTTTGTTGCTCCGGTTGTAATGAGAAATATAAGTTAGAAAATATGATTATTCAAATTAATCCTAATGCATAACGAATTGAGAGGCAGGGAAAAGGTGTGATACCCTTTCTAGATTTAAAAAAGGTAAATGATCGACATAATGTTGAACTGTTAGAGGCACTAAAAAAAGTAGTTGATAGTGGGAGTTACATCCTAGGCAATGAAGTTAAATCTTTTGAAGAAGAATTTGCTAATTATTGTGGTGTAAGGAATTGTATAGGAGTAGGAAGTGGTTTAGATGCCCTTCGGTTAATTGTTCAAGCATATGGTTTTGGTCCCAATGATGAGATCATTGTTCCTGCTAATACGTTTATAGCTTCCATCCTTGCTATCACCAGTAATGGGGTAAAACCAGTTCTTGTAGAACCCAAGTTAGAATCCTATAATATTGACCCCGAAGAAATTGAGAAATATATAACTCCCAATACAAAGGCGATAATGGTTGTTCACTTATATGGACAAATAGCAGATATGGACTCTATCTTTAAAATTGCTAGAAAATATGGGCTTAAAGTTATTGAAGATGCAGCACAAGCACATGGAGCATTATATAATGGTAAGCGGGCTGGGAATTTAAGTGATTGTGCAGGTTTTAGCTTTTATCCTGGAAAGAATTTAGGAGCCTTGGGGGATGGCGGGGCCATCACTACAAATGATGATGAGTTAGCTAAAAAAATTAGGGCATTAAGAAATTATGGGTCCTACCAAAAGTATGTGAATCAATATAAAGGGTTAAATAGTAGATTGGATGAGCTACAAGCCGCATTACTCCGGGTTAAATTAAAGTATCTGGATAATGATAATAACCGACGAAGAGAAATCGCAGCTTATTATCGAATGCATATTAAAAATCCAAAACTTATACTGCCTCAAGTTCAGAATGATGAATTGTGCCATGTCTGGCATCTATTTGTTATTCGAACGAAGAACAGGGAACATCTAATTAATTTTCTTGAAAACAAGAATATTAAAACATTAATTCATTATCCCATACCTCCTCACCATCAAGAAGCATATAAGGAATTTAAGGATTTATCATTTCCTATCACAGAAAAAATTCATCAAGAGGTCGTTAGTTTACCAATAAGTCCAGTAATGACCAATGAGGATGTTGCTTATGTAGTAAAGGCTTTATGTCAATATGAGTAAAGAAATAAAAGTCCCAAAAGAATATGTCTCCTCATTTACTGAATGGTTTGAATCACAAAAGTTAGAATGCTTTGATAAGTATTGTAAAAAAATATATGATGGAATATCTAAACCGAAGCTTTTTAAGAATAATCCATCAGATTTTTACCCGGATTGGCAATCCCCTGCCTATGTTTTTATACTTCCTGAAGGGTATGTACTTGGGGAAAATGGAGCAATCTTAACACCGGATAATAAATTGATATGGGACCTCTCGATTGAATGGATTTCTTCTCCTTCTGAACACTCCATCTTTCAGCGTCATATACTCCCTCAAGTTAAAAAAATTAAAAAAACTGTTGCAGTAGTCGCGGCTATAGGAAGTAACAACTACTACCATTGGATGTTTGATATATTACCACGGTTTGATTTGGTAAGGAAAAGCAATATTGAGATTGATTATTATGTAGTAAATCAGTGTAATTTACCTTATCAGACTGATACATTAGATTTATTACAGATTCCTAAGGAAAAAATTATTCAAAGTAGCACCGATATGTTTATTCAATCGAAAAAACTGGTTGTTCCATCTCTTCCAGGATATACAACAAAATGGGCTTCAGATTTTTTAAGGAAGGATTTCTTACCTCTTGTAGAGAATGAGAACTCGCCTTACGGAGAAAGGGTTTATATTACTAGAAATGATGCAAATAGCAGACGAGTAGTGAATGAGGGAGAAATAATAAATTTCTTGAAAAATCATGGATTCACTATAGTTTCTCTGCAGAACCTCTCAGTATTAGAACAAATTAACATGTTTTCAAAAGCCAAATTTATTATTAGTCCTCATGGAGCAGGATTAACTAATCTAACCTTTTGTCAATCAGGTACTAAAGTGATCGAGTTTTTTTCTCCGAAATATTTAAATCCCTGTTATTGGCATCTTAGTACATTTCTTGATTTACAATATCATCCTTTAATTGGGATTGGTATAAGTCCTAAAGGATTGTCAAACGATTCTTTGTATTGGAGTGGTGCAGAAGATATAAGGATAGAAATAGATCAGTTTAGAGAATTAGTTACATCTTTAATTTAGGATTTTAACCTGATAAAAGACCTTATAAAAAGCTCATTCCGTAAGCTCTATTCAATCTGTGGAATGAGCTTTGACTATTTTTAAAAATGTCTACAATATTACATAAAAGATTTTAGTCTGCAAAATGAACGGGTAAAGAAATCTTTACTATCGTTCCTTCTCCTTCCTTACTATTTATCTCCATCGTTCCTGCATGTGACTCAATAATTTTAAAGCTAGTCATCATCCCTAAACCAGTCCCTTTCTGTTTGGTTGTATAAAATGGTATGCCAATATTTTTAAGTAGTTCCTCTGGAATGCCACAGCCTTGGTCATGAACTTGGATAAAAACTTCCCCTGTATGTGAACTTCCTAACCTCACATGAATTACTCCGCCAGTTGGCATAGACTCTATTGCATTCTTTATTAAATTAATGAATACCTGTTTTATTTGGTGGGCTACACAATAGACAAGTGGGATATCTTCAGACATGACTTTAATGCGAACGTTGTTCATAAGTGCCTGTGAGCCGAGTAGTGTCGTCACATCCTGAAAGATGTCTGTTAAGTTCTCATAATGAAATTGCTGAACTTGAGGTTTGGCTACCATTAGTAATTCACCTGTTATCTGTTCAATGCGTGCAATCTCATCTGCCATGATTTCGAAATAGCCTATTTCTTTGCTTGGCGCAGATGACCTCATGATCTGGATAAATCCTTTAAGAGCGGTAAGTGGGTTACGTATTTCGTGTGCAATCGAAGCAGAGAGCTGACCAACAGCTGAAAGTTTTTCAGACTTAATGAGCTGTAACTCGGTAGACTTTTGATCCGTGATATCCTTGGCAATCCCATATACACCCACAACCTCATTATCAACTATGATTGGAATGTTTGTTACACTCACGTGAACTACTCGCCCATCTTTATGTAAAGCCTTTGTTTCATAATGTTGTGTAGATCCTTTTGCTGCCTTTTCATAGTGATTTTTAGTTCTTTGTAATTCAGTTTCTTCAACAAGGGGAAGATAGGTTAATTGGAGAAATTCTTTTTCTGTATAGCCTAATAAGCGTTCCATAGCTGAGTTCACACTAAGGTAATTTCCTTCTAAGTCAAAAGAGAATACAGCATTAGGATTTTGGTCAAATAGAGATTTATAATGTTGCTGTTTTTTGGAAGCTGCTTTCTTTTCTGCAGTAACATCTAAAAAATAAACAGAAAGACCATTGGGTGATGGATAGGCTCTTACATCAAACCAAGTATTTAGTGGAGGGAAAAGTGAACTAAATGTAACTGGGACTTGTTCACGTACCGCTTTGTGATACTGAACATAGAAAGGCAAATTTACTGCTTCAGGGAATTCAAACCAAACATTTTTTCCAAGAAGATCTTCTCGATTTCGGAAAAGAAGTCGTGTTGCTTCAGAATTAATGTAGGTGAAGTTCCAATTTGTATCAACCGAGAAGAAACCATCTGTTATCCGATCTAGTATTTCAAGTGAATCAATTTCTAGTTGGTTCATACTAATAACCCACCTTTTCAATAAATGTCTTTCTGGTAACAAATTCTAGGAATTGAGGAATATTCCTGCTTACGTTTGTTTTATCTATTTTAAATCCTTGTAAAGTATGATCCATACATGTGTAGGAAAATTAGCCAAAAAAATTGGAAGGTGAATTCAGTAGCAAATTTGTATGTCTCTCTTTTGGTGGTTAAAGAATAATCGAAAGGGGTGACAATACGGTGAATGTAATTACAACCTTTAAAGATAAAAAACGTGAAAAACAGTTGAAATATGAAAAGTCAGTCTTAAGAGAAATCTCACTGAAAACGCTAAAGGAGAGAGTGAAACAATATTTTGGATCCTCTCGTATAACTGCTAATTTAATGACGCAATCAGGCATAGAAGAGGCTTGTTATGATGTAGCAATTGAAGCTTATCTTCTAGGTGCTCACTTTAGTAAATTCGGGTTTTATGGAGAGTCAGTAGACAGTATTAAGGATCGATGTCATAAAGAGGAAAAACATTTAATCGATACACTTTATAATTTCCTCCTCTATTGGGGAAAGGGAACGGAAGGTGTTTATAGTGAGTCCCTTTATTACTTATGTGAGCAGTATGTAGAAAGTTGGTGGCATGAAGGCTTTCGTACGGGAGAAAGAAGACATAAATTAAGGCTACATTAACTCAAGGTTCTATAATCCCATCTTGTCCCATATATTAAACTGAATATTGGACGGATGGGAAGGACTGACGCATAGAGATGAGCAAAAGAACGAAAATCATTGCTTTTACCGTTGGACTAGTTATTTTATTTTTTATTCTTCAGTACGATTATTTTAAAACAAAAGAATCATGGAATTCCTGGAGTCTTCCGCTTTCAGGACAAATCATCTTGCTCGACCCTGGCCATGGTGGACCTGATGGAGGAGCTGGTGAAGAGGGTGCTCTAGAAAAGGACATTGCATTAAGTGTATCGAAGAAATTAAGAGACTATCTTCAAGAGCAAGGTGCTTTAGTTATTATGACTAGAGAGGAAGATAAGGACTTAGCTGAGGATGGAACGAGAGGATATAGCAGGAGAAAAACGGAGGATTTAAAAAGGCGATTAAACATGATTAATGAATCCGAAGCAAACTTTTTTGTTAGTGTTCATCTAAATTCGATTCCTTCACAGAAATGGAGTGGCGCACAGACATTTTATGCACCACAATTAAAGGAAAATGCTAAGGCTGCAAAGTTCATTCAGGACGAGCTCCGAATCAATCTTGAAAATACGGATCGAAAAGCAAAACCATTAAGCTCTGTGTATATCTTGAAAAACGCAAAGAAACCAGGGGTATTAGTGGAGGTTGGCTTTTTATCAAATCCAACTGAAAAGCAGTTGTTAAAGACCGAGGAATATCAAGAGAAGGTAGCAGCTTCCATCTATAAAGGAATGCTTAGATACTTCTCAAATGAAAATGAATTAGTAGAAGCGGAGTAAGAAGGTGAAATAAATGCCACCTTCTTTTTTCTTATATATGTGTGTGATGCAGTTAACTGTATATGCAGAGGATTATGTTATAATAAGACATGCAAACGAATTCAAAAAGGCGGTGTAAAAGTTGTTAACAGAAGCAAAAGTGATTGAACTTCTACAAAGTATCGAAGAACCATTTTTACATAAGACATTAGAAGAGTTGAATGCCATTGAAGAAGTAAAAATTAAGGAAGAGAAAAAACATGTAAGTGTTAAAATAGGAATTGCAAAAACAGGAACAGCAGAGCAGCTACAGTTACAGATGAAAATAGTAAACCTATTAAAGGAAGCGGGAGCAGAGTCAGTCGGAATTCGTTTTTTTGAATTGCCACAAGAGACACTTGAAAAATTCCGTTCTGATCAGGGTGAGGAATCACAAGGTCTTTTAGCACCAGGAAGTAAAACAACCTTTATTGCTATTGCGAGCGGGAAAGGTGGAGTAGGAAAATCGACGGTGTCAGTGAATCTTGCTGTTTCTTTAGCTAGATTAGGGAAAAAAGTTGGGCTAGTGGATGCAGATATTTATGGGTTTAGTGTACCGGATATGATGGGCATAACGAAACGTCCAGCCGTACGTGGGGAAAAAATAATACCGGTTGAACGCTTTGGTGTAAAAGTGATCTCCATGGGCTTTTTTGTTGAAGATAACTCTCCCATCATATGGCGTGGACCGATGCTTGGAAAGATGCTGAACAGCTTTTTCAATGAAGTAGAATGGGGAGATTTAGATTATTTACTATTAGACTTGCCTCCTGGAACTGGTGACGTAGCTCTTGATGTACATAGCATGCTTCCAGCTTGTAAAGAGGTTATTGTCACAACTCCACATCCAACAGCTGCGTTTGTCGCTGCGAGAGCGGGTGCGATGGCGCTTAAAACAGACCATGAAATTTTAGGTGTAGTTGAAAATATGTCTTATTTTGAAAGTAAGCTAACTGGAGAAAAGGAATATGTGTTCGGACAGGGTGGAGGAGAAAAGCTTGCTGAGGAGCTTCAAACGAAGGTACTTGGCAAATTACCTCTTGGCCAGCCTGATTGGAATGAAGATGATTTTGCTCCATCTATATATCACGAAGACCATAAGCTTGGTCAAATATATAAAGAAATCGCAGGAACGATCATCGATTCACTTGGTAAATAAGGAATTAGGAAAACCTCTCCGCTTGGAGAGGTTTTTTATCCATGGAGATAAAGTTTGATTCCTGTATTAGGGATATAAGAGGGTCCCCGCTAACGGTTGGGGATCATCGTATGTACCCGAGCGAATGGATAGACGGAGAAATTCCGCTTATTTGGTGATAATTATTAAAAGAAGGTTCAATAGACGGATAGATTCCGCCTATTGACTCGAAAAAGTTAAAAATGGGTGATTTTCCTTTACATAAGGGGAAAACCTTCCCTTATTTCACCCGAAAAGGAGCTACATTCTTTATTTAACCGAAAAATCTCCGCTTACTTTTGTCATTTTTATACGTATTTTAAGAAAAGCACTAGAACCCTTTAATTGAAAGCAGAGCCGTTTTTCTATGCCCCAGTTCCTTCTTCTTTTGCTTCTTCCTTACTACCGCTTTGTTCAGCTACCTCTTCTACCGCTTTTAAAATAAGATCCTGAATTTTTGCTTTAAATAATGGACTTTCGAATGTTTCGGTCATAACTGCTTGAACATGCTTTCTATATTCCGCGCTTTTTAATATGGTGGTTACTTCTTTTTCGAGTTCCGGGTCTTTTAGTACATCAATCATCATGGTTCGATACTCTGGATCCTTCATTAAATCTTTTAAAAGGGCTTCATTTTCCGTTCTCATACTTTTTGCTACGCTCTCAGAAAACTTTGGATCTTCAAAGGATTTCTTCCAGAACGCTGTCCCTTGATCTGAGGTTAATGCTTTTTCCACTGTATCTGAAACAACTGCTTGGTCCATGATTAACGTTTCCTTCATCGTTTCATCATTCATCACATCTTTTATAGCTTTTTTTCCATCATCAGTCTTTAAAATATCAACTACCATTTTTTTTGTTTCTTCGTAATCCATTTGGCTGCTCATGTCTGCTTCAGCACAACCAGTAAGAAGTAACCCGCTTATTAAAAGAGGGAGCACTAAAGACTTTTTAGGCATGATTAACGCTCCTTTCGATAGTAACTATAGTTTATGATGAAGAAAAACGACAAAAATTATACGTTTCTTACTCGAACCTAGATTTTTCATACTTTGGTTGGTACAATCAATAAGGAATGATTACATAATTGGGGGAAATTACGTTGAATAGCCGTAACTTGGTAAGGTTGTTTTTCTCGACGCTTATAATCGGGGGAGTGACAACAGGAATTGTTGGCTTTATTGTTCGGTGGAAAGAATTCGAGCCGTTTTTTACTGATTTTCAGATAGTTGAAATATTATCAATCCTTGCATGGTTAGTAGGGGTTGGATTGATATTTAGTCTTATTAGTCAAATGGGCTTTTTTGCCTACTTAACGGTTCATCGTTTTGGTTTAGGTATATTTAAATCAGTAAAGCTTTGGAATAGTGTACAGGTGGTACTTATTATTTTTGTTCTTTTTGACTTAGTTTATTTGAGATTTAATGCTTTTTCTGAAAAAGGAGATAGTCTTGTACCTTATTTAGGACTTGCTTCTTTCATTGCTGTTTGTGGGTTCATTGCGGCATATTACAAAGCGAGACAAACAAATAAAGAAGCATTTATACCAGCGCTCTTTTTTATGATTGTTGTAACTGTGTTAGAGTGGGTGCCCATTCTTCGAGTAAACGAAAAGAGTTGGTTGTATTTAATGATTATCCCTTTGCTTATTTGTAATGCCTATCAGTTATTAGCATTACCAAAATTTATTTCCAATAGTGTAAAGAGCAAAAAAGCCGTCTGAATGAGACGGCTTAATTATTTTATTTCTTTTGAAGAGGAGGTTGCATTTGCTATCATTTCAGAAACAGATACGAGTTTTAAACCTTTTTTATAAATATCATCAATAATAGATGGAAGGGCAGCGGCTGTTTGTTTGGCAGAATCTGATGCATGAAGGAGAATAATATCTCCCTTGGTTGCTTTGGCTGCATTTTCTTGTATGATCTCAACACCCGGGTTGGTCCAATCCTTTGAATCTATACTCCAATGGATAACTGAAAGTCCAAAACGGTCAGCTACCTTTAAAGTTTTTTGGTCAAAATGACCTGTAGGTGCTCGTATTAGTTTTATATCCTTTATTCCAAGTTTTCTAAAGGCCTCTTGAGCCCTTGCTATATCCTTTACAATTTTATCTTCCTCTAGCTCGGTATAATCTTCATAATTATATCCAAGCATTCCAATCTCATATCCTTCTTTTACAATTCTCTCCACAATATGTGGATGCCTTTCTGCCCAAGAACCTGATAAAAAGAAAGTCGCTGATTTTACATTTTTACTTTTTAAAACATCCAAAATTGGCTCTGCTTTTTCATCACCCCAACCAATATTAAAGCTGACAGCTAAGTCCTTTTCTCCCTTATAAACTGCTTTTGGACCGTCTTTCCCTGAAAACGCGGGTACATTCACATAATTTTCTAAGTACAAAAACCAGGCTGTGAAAAATGCTGCGACTCCTACAAGGATAAATTGTTTTAATGATTTACCATTTAACACATAGAAAAAGTTCATCCTCTCACCTCGTCCCAAAACACTACTTGTCTCAAATCTATTCGGAAAGAATTTGTTTTATGCTTATAAAATGGTGAAATTAGGAACACACTACAATAACTAAATTGTTAAAGGAGTGTACATGTTTTATGCTAGGATTGTTGATCAATGAGAAAGAAGTCAAAGAGATAGAGTACCTTATAAAGAGAGAAATGGATGAAATTTTGTTTGACTTAAAAGATGAGAGAATCGATCATGTTGTAAAGAGAGCCATGGAGGAAAGATACAAAATTTTATTTACGTTGTTTAAGCGTGTGGCACCAGCAAAAGAATGTCTAAAGTACACAAGGTCTGCCAATCAAAGAAAAGAAAAAAAAGGATGAAAAAACGGTTGACTTTATTTTTAAACCTTGTTATATTAATAAACGTCGCTGCTGACATAAATATTTATTGAAAAAACAATTTCAAAAAGTTATTGACGAGCAGATGATGAAATGTTATATTAATAAAGTCGCTTTCGAGCGAAGGTAAATTGTTCTTTGAAAACTAAACAAATCATACGTCAACAAAAAATGATTAGTGTTGA
>WTKE01000072.1 GCA_011524525.1 Bacillus sp. (in: firmicutes)
AAGGAAATGGTAAAAAATGAGGCTAACGCTAAGTTAGCCTCATTGCTTTTCTTCCGATCCAAACATATAGGTTTTTTTATGATAATGAATACTGAATATTAACCCCATCGCAAACATATTCCCCATGAGAGAGCTTCCTCCATAACTGACGAAAGGGAGGGGAATTCCCGTAATGGGAAGAACTTGAATCGTCATTCCAACATTTTGAAAGACGTGGAAGGTAATCATTGAAATGACTCCTGCGCAAATATAGGTGTTAAATGGATCATTCGCATCTAAGGCAGTTTTTGTTAAATGATAGATGAGTATAAAGAAAAGACCAATAACAATGCTAGCCCCAACAAAACCGTACTCTTCTCCAATTACACTGAAGATAAAATCGGTATGACTTTCGGGTATGTAAACCTGTCTTTCCCCAAATCCCTTGCCAGTTAACAGCCCAGAGCCGATAGCTCTTAAGGAATTATAAAGATGATATCCTGCTCCTGCCTGGTGGTTGTCAGGGTCAATCCAGGAATAAATTCTATTAAACTGGTACGTTTGAACGTTTAGGTATTTTACTAGTACTTCTGGAGCCCAAACAACGTAGTATATTATGGTTGCTCCAAGTAATGAGCCAAGTCCATAGATGGTTAGAATAATTTTCCATGTAATTCCTGATACGAAAATAAGTCCAGTAAATATGGCTACAATAACTAGGCTTGTTCCTAAATCTGGTTGCTTCATGATTAATGCTAATGGAAGAGCTGTAGATAAGCTCATTTTTGTGAAAAGCCATACGTCCGTTTTAAAGGTTTTCTTTATGTATTTTTCATGATGAGTGGTTATGACCTTACTAAGGGAAAGTATGAGAAAGGCTTTCATAAATTCCGAAGGCTGTATCGTACCAAAACCTGGAATTTGAAACCAACTATGTGCTCCATTTCTTTCGGGTGCAATGCTTTCAGGTGCGATAATAAGAGCGAAAAGCAGGAATATGCCGAACCCGTATAGATACCAGGAAAGCTTTTTATATTGATCGCTATCAAAAAACATAACGACAGCAACAATGATAATTCCTACCACATACCAAAAGATTTGTCTTATAAAATAGTTCTCATTGTACTGTCCTGTTGTTTGAGCACTATAGATAGATAAGCAGCTTACTAGAAATAATAAAAACAAAATAAGACTTAAGGTCCAATCAAACTTTTCTGATGGTTTTTTAGCAACTTCCATTCTTCTGCACCTAATTCCCTGTTCTATTTACAATTTTATCCTATCAAAGAAAAATTCCTCATTCAAGATATGCATAAAAGATTATGATCATTCATTAGCATCGTTCTTTTTATATAGACGAAGAAGACTAGGTATTAGTTTCAAAATTCGGGTATTATGAACCATTCATATTCTTGTCTTTTTTGTTTTTTGTCTTTTTCATTAACACGTTGGTAATCGGAGTACCATTCATAATCAACCATATAAGGATTGGAGCAAGAAGATTTAAAGTCATAATTAAGACAACAAATGTCCAAATGGCCCATTCTGCATTCAAGATATTGCGGTATACCCAAGTACTATAAAATTCCATAACAATCAGCCTTTCCCTCTATCTGTTTGGCTACATGTTCTCCAAACCTTTCAGGAAATAAACCGAAATCCTGACTAGAATATGGTGAAGTTGGACAAAAAAGTAAGAGAGTAATAAATATGGAAATAATCATCTTAGGAGTTTTCAATTTATGACTGCAGTGGAAGAGAAGGATCATTTTTTTAGAGATTTGCAAGATAATGAAAATTTAATGACTGAGATTTTGGGAAGTAGTGTGGATCTAGTCAAACGACGGATTACCTTTCATGAGCATAAAGATGTTCAAGCGATTTGTTATTATACAGATGGATTAGTTGATGTTATTCAAATAGAGCTGTTTATTAGCGACCTCCTTTATAAAGGAAATTGGTTACTGCAACATACATCCTTACCTAAGGATCCTCCATTGACCTTGCTGAAGGAACATATGCTTACAAATGCATCTTTTCAGGTCGTCAAAGAGGTCAGTCAAGCGGTGGATGGAATTCTATCCGGAGTCGCAGTCCTTATTCTCGATGGAAGCGATGAAGTGTTCATTATACAAACAAAAGGATGGGAAAAAAGGGGTGTTGATGAACCGCAAACAGAGCAAGTGGTTCGTGGTCCAAGAGACGGTTTTACAGAAAGCATCCGAACCAATACGGCGCTTGTCAGAAGAAGAATTAGGGATCCAAAGCTTCGAATTGAGCAAATGAATATAGGGGAGCGTTCAAAGACAGATGTCAATATTGCCTATATAGAAGACATCGTGAAGGAAGGTTTGGTTGAGGAGGTAAAGAAAAGGTTACGTGATATAAAAATTGATGCCATTTTAGAAAGTGGATATATTGAAGAATTAATTGAAGATGCACCTCGATCTCCTTTTACTACCGTACAAAGTACAGAAAGACCAGATAAAGTAGCATCGTCTTTACTAGAAGGAAGAGTAGCTATTTTTGTGGACAATACTCCTTTCGTATTAGTAGTCCCCAGCTTCTTTTGGCAGTTTTTACAGGCAAGTGATGATTATTATTCAAGATTTATGACGGGTAGTTTTTTTCGTGCGATTCGATATTTGGCCTTTGTACTGAGCTTAACTCTTACCTCTATTTACGTGATGCTCGTAAGCTTTCATCAAGAGATGATTCCTACCCAACTGATACTAACCATTGCCTCCGGACGCGAGGTTGTTCCTTTTCCGGTATTACTAGAAGCGTTAATGATGGAAATCTCCTTTGAATTGATGAGGGAAGCGGGACTTCGGATGCCTAAGCCTGTTGGTCAGGCTGTAAGTATCGTAGGATCTCTTGTCATTGGCCAAGCAGCTGTTCAAGCTGGGATCGTGTCTCCGTTTATGGTGATTATCGTTGCCTTAACGGGAATTTCGTCGTTTGCTATTCCTAATTATGCGGCGTCATTCTCGATTCGTCTTATTCGTTTTCCATTACTTCTAGCAGCCGGGACACTTGGATTGCTAGGTTTTTCTGCGATGTTTGCTTTGCTAGCCATTCATGCTCTTACTCTTCGATCCTTTGGGGAGTCCTACTTAGCACCAGCAACACCTTTCCAACCGAATGATCAGAAGGATTCAATTATTCGCTTTCCTTGGTGGAAAATGCAGGCAAGACCTGAAGGGGTTACTGGGGATGAGAAGCGTGTAGGAGATCATCAATTTCCAGAACCTCCAAATACAGATCCTTATTCTGAAGAAGGAGGTAAGGGTAAAGAAGAAGATCAAAAAGATGGATCACGCAAGAAGAAAACCCGTCGTATCATCAAGCTTAAGGGGGAGGATGAAGAATGAAAAGACACCTAAAGTGGTCTCTTCTATTAATACTAATTCTCCTATTATCAGGCTGTGCAGGGAAGAGAGAGCTAAATGATCTCGCCTTGGTGATGGCTGTGGGCATCGACAAAGGCGAGGGAGAGAATGCCTTTAAAGTGACGGCACAGATAGCCAGACCAGCAGATGCTAGGGGACAGACTGGTGCTCCTTCTGGGCAGACTGGAGAGCCTATTCTCACCATTGTGGGACAAGGTGAGTCTTTGTTTGATGCGATTCGTGATCTGTCTTCCTTTACCACAAGAAATATTTTTTGGGCCCACAACCAAGTTATTGTTATCAATGAGGATTTGGCCAAGGAAGGAATTGCACAGATAATTGATTTTTTTACAAGAAACCCAGAGCTTCGGATGAGAACTTGGGTTGTTATCACCCCAGAAAAGGCTAGCACCTTAGTATCCACCGTTACGGGATTGGAGCTCATACCGGGGGAGGCAGTAAATAAACTTTTTCGATATGGGGAAATTTCTAATGTCGCCCCCAATTCACAAATCATGGATGTTCAGGCGGCCTACCTAAGTCAAAGCTCACAACCAATCATCGCCCGAGTCTCTTTAAAGGAAGTCATGATATCTAACAAAAAACCAGAAGAGGGACCTACGATCAAACAAGTGGACTTGGCCGGTGCCGGAGTCTTTCTGGAAGATCGTTTGGTTGGAGTGTTAAAACCAGAAGAAACAAGGGCATTAATGCTTTTTACAGAAAGATTACAGTCTGGTGTCGTGACCACCGCTTGTCCAAATAAACCTGAACGTACCATAAGTGTAGAGCTTAGGGACCAGATGTTTCAGGTTACTCCTCATTTAAAAGGTAGCCAAATAAGTTTTTCTGCTGAGTTTGATGCTTATGCCATGTTGGTTGAAGCGGGGTGTCCATTCTCTATAGATAATCAAGAGAAAGTAACAGAATTAGAAAATGCGATTGAGAAAAAATTGAAAAAGGAAATAGAAACGACAGTCAATAAGGTGCAAAAGGAGTATAAAACAGATGTATTCGAGCTCGGGAAAGTGTTCCAAAATGATTATCCCGGCTACTGGAAACAAATTGCGGATGATTGGGAGGAAGTATTTCCTACGGTTGATATCACGGTCTCTGTAAATGTGGAGGTAAAGGATTCGGTCCTATTATGGGAGGAAACGAACTCCGGTAAAAAGGAGAATAGTGCAAACTAATGAAGGTACAAATCTCAAACGGTATGTTTATGGCATTAATTATCAATATGATCTATGCAAAGGCAATCGGTGTGACGCAAGGATCGATGGCCAGAGAAGTAGGGGGGGATATATGGATTGCGACCCTGATTGCGACCATCCAAGGTGGAGTGATTATGTTCTTGGTGATTTTAGTCATCCGTCGAATGCCTGAGGGTGACTTAATTGACCAAGCGGCAAGGTTACTTGGCAAATGGTTTGGAAAGTTTGTCGCGCTGATCACCTTTATATTTTTCCTAGCTGCTTATGGGCCTGTTATGTCCACATTTGTTTTTCACTTAAAGGATTATTTTCTGCCAGAGGCACCAATCCTATTGTTTATCATGGCAGCTTTTTTATTAGGTACATATGCTATTTACTTTGGAGTGGAAGTAATTGCTAGGATGGCTTTAATCGGTGTGTTTTCGATTATCGCGTTAAATATATTGCTTATGCTTGGGTCACTGTCAGAGTTCGATATTAGGGAATTACGTCCTACTTTTCAAATGGGTTTTTTGAGGACGGTTTGGGCAAGTAGACATCATAATACGGATTGGGCTATGTCTACGATTATGGCGGGAATTGTATTACCGATGGTTGCCAATAAGGAAACTTGGGGGAAAATGGGGTTTGCTGGCATTGGTTACGGAATGGTATTCGTTATTATGTGGCCCATTCTAGAGGCAGGCGTGCTGTCTCCTGAGACAGCTGCACAGTATATCGTTTCTTGTATGCAGATGGCTAGAAGTGCACAAATTGGTTATTTTGTTCATCGATACGAAATGATTATGATTGCTTTCTTTGCGTTATCGATCCTTACTCAGATTATGATGAGCTTGTTATGTGCTTCAGTCGCTATGCAAAAGATGCTTGGTCTAAAGGATTATCGGAAAGTGATTCTACCTACTGCTATTATTCTCCATGCATTTGGCTATTGGATCAACTTTGATAAAAATCGTGCGGTTGATTTTTTAGAAGGATGGTGGGTGTATATTAGTATAGGGGTTGCTGTAGGATTGCCATCCTTGATTCTTGTCATGGGGTTCTTTTTTAAGAAAAAGTTAAAAAAGAAACTAGTAGCTGAGGATGCAAAATAAAAGCACGAAGCGCTCTATGGCTTCGTGCCTCTTTACTGTATATGATGTAGGAAAAGCGTAGCAATCCCGAAATAGGTTAAGAGTGAAAAAATATCATTTAGCGTGGTAATAAGAGGTCCGGAAGCAATGGCTGGATCGATTTGCAGTCGATAAAGAATCAATGGGATCACAGTTCCTGCTAAGGTACCGATAATAAGAGTAAGAAGCAAGGAAATGCCGACGACAAGGCCAATCATTAAATTGCCCTGCCATATAAAAGCGATAAGGGAAATAAGGATACCGCACGTAATCCCAATAATGACACCAACGCCAAGTTCTCTAAGGACAAGTTTCGTAATGACACGTTTATTAATGTCATTCGATACAAGTCCCCGAACAACCACTGCTAAGGATTGTGTACCCGTATTTCCAGTCATTCCAGAAATCATGGGAATGAAGAATGCAAGTGCGACAATTTCTCTAAGTGTTTCTTGATACGTGCTTATGATGCTTCCAGATAAAATACCAATTAGTAGTAAGAGAATGAGCCATGGGAGCCTTCTATAGGCGGCAACATAGGCTTTCGTATCAAAATCAATTGATTTTCCTGATGCAGAAAGTTTTTCGATATCTTCGTTCGCTTCTTGAATTACAACATCAATAATATCATCTACGGTAATAATACCCATAAGTACGTTTTCTTCGTTTACAGCAGGAATGGCCATGAAATCATAACGTTGAATAAGCATGGCAACTTCCTCTTGGTCTGTATCGACTGAAACAGAAATGACCCGTTCGTACATAATGTTACGAACGACTTCGTCAGCTTCTGCCATTAGAATATCACGGTAGGAAACCACTCCAACTAGTTTGCGGTATTGGTCTACCACGTAAAGATAATTAATGGTTTCCGCATAGTCGGTAAACGATTTGAGTTTGGTTACAGCTTCCTTAACGGTATAGTAATCTCTTATCCAAACAAATCGGTTTGTCATCAATCGACCAGCTGTTTCTGGAGGATAATTCATAATGTCTTGAACGGCTTTAGATTCCTCTTTTTTCATTCCAGATAAGAGCTGGGTGATTTTTTCAGGTGACAGGTCATCAAGCAAAGAAGCGAGGTCATCGTTATCCATTTCGTCAAGGACTTCGCCCGAACGTTCAATACCTAATCGATTTAGAACATCAAGCTGTTCGGTTTTGCTTAATTCCTCAATGAGGTCGGCAAGCATGTCTATATTTAAATATAATAAAAATCTTTTTTTGTGTTTTTCGGGCAACTCCCCATATATTCTTGCGACATCATAAGGCTGAAGCTCATCCAATATCGTATCAAATTCTCTCCGTTTGGATTCTTTTAACGCTTTAATGATGTATAGGGTAATTTGATTTTCAGTCATGTTAGTAATCATGTGTTTCACCTCTCAGGTGGGAAGTTCGTTTTTTAAGTAACATGCTAATTATAGAGAAAAACGATTCATTTTAAAATGGATGTTT
Organism: Bacillus sp. (in: firmicutes); assembly: GCA_011524525.1. GTDB lineage: Bacteria > Bacillota > Bacilli > Bacillales > Cytobacillaceae > Robertmurraya_A. Next base: position 7,156 of record WTKE01000072.1, read on the forward strand.
AATAAAAGTTTGTGAATTGTAAACATTGTGCTTGAATTATATAGTGCTTATACAATAGTATAGTTTTATTTAGAAGAACGTGCGGGAAATTCTTCGAAACTTTTGTATACGTTCATTCGTCATAAGTAGGGGAGATATTACTATTATTGTGGAGGTTTAATAGGTGAAAAAAAGCAATCAGGAGAAACGCGATCTTCTCTACATATTCCTTAATGAAGGTGAACAATATGTTCTTACACACGGGATTGAATTTAAAGAGTTTGCTCGGTCTCTTTCCGATTCTTTGAATCATCTTTTGTTGATTAAACATGCTTACGAATCGGGAGAGTTTAATCGTCACACATTACTAGAATACGTCCCTAAAGAGAAGTTGCATCGGCTTATGGGTGAGAATGTTCATGATTACGGGGATTTTTGCTGGGTGGATTTTGAGGAGATTGAAGGAGTGAATGCCTTATCTGGCGAGGAGATCGCCGAGTTACTTTATATGGGGCATATGAAGGAGCAACTCAAGCAGCCATTTAACCGGCATCTGAGAAATAGATATGGCTATTTTGCTCATGATGATGGATGGTGGAATAAGGTTTATTACCGGACGTTAACCGACTTTTATCGACTGTTATCTGATCTCGTTCCTGAGAAGTTACATGAGTTCAAACCAGAAAAAGGGATTTTGGGGTTGAAAAAAAAGAGGGAGTACCCTTCTATGGATATCGATATATCTCTATCGTTAAAGCCATTGATGAAAGAGGGAATCTTATTATCTTTTAAAGATGCAGTTCAAAGCAGAACGAAGATTGAAGTCCCTATTTGGGTTATTGGTGACTACATGAATATGGACGATATGTTCGAGGAATACGAAAAACTGTCTAAAACCAAATTCGACGCTACCCTCACATTCGACAAAAAAACAAAGCAATGGCAGTAAAAAAGGTGTCAGACACCCTTCGTGGACAAATCGGGCTGATTTGTCCGCGTGGGGTGGACACTTTGGGTTTTATAGAGACTGATAGTATGTAACTAGTTCGTTAAGCTGGGATAGCATACGTTGGGTCTCTTTCTCTTCAATAGGATTAATAGGAGAGATTTGAACCCAGTTATTGTGTTTCAAATACGCACTTTCATAGTGTAATAAATAGCCATTCATCTCGATATCCTCTCCGATAAAGGTAGAGGGTATTTTTGTTGGAAATGGCATGGTTATAATGACCGGACAGGAATGTTCTAATTTAGATAGGACAGGGATGCCATGAGATTCAAGAAACTCCCGAATGTATAAATATTGACGACCAATCCTTTCAAAAGGCTGGTCCTCTTCATAGGCTTCTAGTGCCTGGTGAAGAGCGGAGATGAGATTTGATGAATGTGTAAAGGGAACTCCGTCGTTTTCTATATACCATCCGAGATCTAGATAGCTGGGAACTGTTTCATCTTTTTTCATGTAATGCTGGTGAAACACAATGGAAAGACCTGAATACGAGCCTAGTGCCTTACCGCTAACACCTGAGGCGAGATAGATGTTTGAGAGATTTATTGGGATGGCTCCTATGGAACTTATCGCATCAAGGCAGATTTTTATATCCTTTTCCATGCAGGCGTTTTGCATATCATCCAGAGAATTTAGAACACCGGTCGATGTTTCGCAATGAGCGAACCAGATCCACTCAGGGTTATGCTTTTTGATAACCTCTTTAATTTCTTGCAGAGTAAATGATGATCCCCACGGTATTTCGTAACTTTCAAAAGATAAGCCAGCACGGATAGCGTGACCTTGGAGTCGTTTTCCAAACTCGCCGTTAATAAAAATGACTCCGTTCGAAAGTTTTTTAAGCTGCATGGCGATGACTTCGTTCGCAAGCGTTCCGGATCCAAGAAGAAGCTGACAATTTGCCGCTTTAGTTAATCTCAGAAGCTTTTCTTTTACAGAATTAAATAATGCTATAAAGGCTTTAGAACGATGGGAAATCGGTGGACTAATAAGTGCTTTTGTAACATCCTCAGCGACCATAATGGGTCCGGGTAGAAAACGGTTAGAAGAAACTCCTATTCGAGAAGATACCTGTTTTTCAAAAGTGTCTCTGGTGATATACATGGGATGAAATTGTGCCTCTTCTGTTCCGACCGGATCATGGAACACGGTGAAACCGAGTTGGGTATACAGTTTGGTTTGTCTGGTGGTTCCGGATATTACCGCTGCGTCGTATCCTTGCTTGATACAGTAGTTGGCCAATAATTGTGAAAGTCCTAGAAACACTCGGCCATTCCGATTTTTTGCATCAACAGCGAGGAGGCGAATTTCACATAATAGATGAGCTTGAAAGGGAAGGTGATCCTCTACAGGGCCAATTTTTTTATCAATGGAAAAAGGTCGCTTGTCACGTACGGCAATCATCCCAATCAGTTGTTTGTTTTTTAAGCAGATGAGATATATATTTTCAGCGTGGAAAGGGTCAACTCTTTTCTCTGTCTCAGACTTTGGGTGCTGCGGGATTTCTTCGACAAATGTACGATAATTTAGTGTATGAATTTGCTCCATTTCCTCTTCACTTCTTGCAATTTTGAAAAGCAAGCCCATTTGATTTCCCCCTATACTCTTTCTTTAATATTTGTTCGATGAGCAAAAAGAATGGTGATTATTGAGAGTGCGATCAATCCAACGGAAGTGTATGTAAAAGTTTCAATAAAGATGAAATAGACCGGAAGAATGCATAGGCTTAGTAGACCAGACATCGTAAAGCTGCGGAAAAAGGGATATGTGATGGCGAAGCTAACGAGAATAACAATGGTCACGGTCGGTTCAAAAGCAATGATTCCTCCTAGAAAGCTAGAGATCCCTTTTCCCCCTTTAAAGGAAAGGGTGATGGGCCAAATATGCCCTATAAGCACAAAGAGGAATCCAACTAATTGAATCTCTACTGAAAATCCTAGCATTCTGCCAAGAAGGATAACCGCCGCCCCTTTAGACGCATCCCCTAAAAAGGTAGCGACAAAGGCTGTCTTATTTAAGCTTCGCCCAATATTACGGGCCCCCACATTTCCACTGCCTACCTTACGAATATCAATCTTTCCAAACAGTCTTCCAATAATGTATCCAAACATGATGCAGCCAATGAAGTAGGAAATGAAGAAATAAACCACTACTACCATAGAACATGACCTCCGCGCTATGTTGTATATATTCCATATTATGCTAAGCAAAACCTCTTCACAATAAGAAGTTACTGTCCACCCCAGAAGGACAAACAGGCGCAAAGTGTCCACGAGCGGTGACAGACACCCTTCGTGGACATTTTGGCCCATTCTGTCCACGAAGGGTGTCTGTCACCTTTTTAATAAAAAGGGTTGCGTTTTTGGGGCTTGGTTGGTGTATAATCAGACGTAGCAGAAAATTTCATAATTCGACTAGTAGTAGGTGTCTTCATTACTGAAGACTTAAAAAGGAAGTTGGTGAAATTCCAACGCGGTCCCGCCACTGTAAATGGGAGCAAGCTGCAAGTAAACCACTGTACATATTAGATGTATGGGAAGGTGCAGCAAGCAATGACCATAAGCCAGGAGACTCGCCTATTGCTATACACCGAATTTCCTACGAGGATAGGAGTGGTGTGGCAGACGGTTACCTATTATTTAATTTCCAATTAGTGTAAAATGTCTATCATACCAGCATCTTCCTGCCTTTGTAGGAAGATGTTTTTTATTTTTTACATAATACAGGGGGAAAGAACATGCGCCAAAAGTTTTACGCACTATTTGCATTACTCGTACTATCACTAGGGATTCTTGCTGGTTGTGGGAGCACAACTGAAAACACAGAAGAAAATCAAAACACAGAAGGTCAAACGGAACAAACAGAAAAAGCAGCCTTTCCAGTTACGATTAAAGATGCGTTAGACAATGAAGTAGTAATAGAGGAAGAACCAACATCAATCATTTCTCTAATACCTAGTAACACAGAAATTATTTACGAATTGGGACTAGGAGATAAAGTGGTTGGGTTAACAACAAATGATACGTATCCAGAAGAAACAGCAGAGGTCGAAAAAGTAGGAGATTTCAATGTAGATATTGAAAAAGTCATTGCACTTAATCCAGATTTAGTATTAGCTCACGAATCTTCAGCAGCCTCTTCTGAAGCTGGTTTTCAGCAAATGAGGGATGCAGGTATCACGGTTTTCATCGTAAATGATGCCGTTAATTTTGAAGATGTCTACGATACCATTGGTATAATCGGTCAACTGACAGGAACAACAGAAGAAGCAGAAGCGGTAACTGCCGACATGAAAGCCAAGATTGCTGAAATTAAGGAAAAAGCAGCAACAGTGACAGAAAAGAAAAAGGTATATATTGAAATATCTCCAGCTCCAGATATCTATTCAGTTGGTAAAAACACATTCATGGATGTCATGCTACAAACCATAAATGCAGAAAATGCGACGGGAGATCTTGAGGGCTGGCCAAGCATTGACCAAGAATCTATCCTTGAACGTAATCCAGATGTCATTATTGCTACTTATAATTACATTGAAGACCCTGTTGGTCAGCTGTTGGCAAGAGAAGGTTGGGCGGACGTGAGTGCAATCAAAAATAAGCAGGTGGTTGCTGTGAATCCAGATCTTGTTAACAGACCAGGTCCAAGGGTCGTTGAAGGGGTAGAGGAACTTGCAAAAGCCGTATATCCGGAAGTTTTTAATAACTAATCGATTCGTCGCATACGCAATGGGGGCCACATTTCTCCTGTTGGCTATTATACTAGGTATATCACTAGGAACCGTGAAAGTTCCTATCTTAAGTACGATTCAAATATTACTTGCACAACTCTTTCCATTTGTTTCATTAGATGAAGTTGACCAAATGCATGTAAACATTGTATCGAATATCCGTCTGCCAAGAGTCATCTTAGCAGGACTTGTTGGAGCAGCTCTAGCGATTGCTGGAGCTGCCTTTCAAGGTTTACTAAGAAATCCACTTGCAGACCCCTATACATTAGGCGTATCCTCAGGTGCTTCGGTTGGAGCAGTTGTTACGTTGTTTTTTCAGCTGTCACTTCCAGTCATTGGGGCATTCACACTTCCTGTTCTCAGTATTTTGTTCTCTTTTATAACGATCTTCCTCGTATTAGGTTTTGCTCAAAAAATAGAGCGCACCATGCGAGTGGAGACGATTATCTTAACAGGAATCATTTTTAGCTCCTTTCTTGGAGCCCTTATCTCTCTAATGATTGCATTAACAGGTGAGGAGTTACGTCAAATTATTGGATGGTTACTAGGAAGTGTTTCTATGAGAGGATGGTTATACATAAAAATTATTCTCCCATTCTTCCTTATAGGGTCAGTTATCTTAATTTTTAACGGTAAAGAATTAAATGCGATGTCGTTTGGAGAAGAAAGAGCCCATCATCTTGGAGTAAATGTTCAACGAAGAAAGCATATCATCTTGATGGCGGGGTCCATGTTAACCGGTAGTGCAGTAGCTGTTTCAGGTACGATTGGTTTTGTTGGATTGGTGATTCCACATTTAGCGAGAATGCTTTGGGGCCCAGATCATAAACATCTCCTTCCGTTATCGATTCTTACTGGCAGTGCCTTTTTAATATTAGCTGACTTAGTATCAAGGACGATCATTGCTCCTATTGAGCTTCCAATCGGGGTGATCACCGCTCTGGTCGGGGCACCTGTCTTTGCTGTCATCCTACTTAAAACAAGAGCAGAAAGAAGTGGTTAACATGCTACACATTCAGCATGTCAGCGGCGGATACGCTGGTAATTCAATCGTAAAAGGTATTTCCTTTGAAGTGAATAAAGGTGAGATGCTTGGGATTCTTGGACCGAATGGAAGCGGCAAGACCACGCTTCTAAAAATGATTAGTGGAATCTTGCCCACTTCTGAAGGAACCATTTCCATAGATAATCATAAGCTTTCCACTTATTCTCCCAAGGAACTTGCTAAGCTGATTGCGGTGCTGCCTCAGCATGCGGCAGATCCTTTTTCCTACACGGTAAAAGAAACGATATCGCTCGGGCGTTATGCCCATCAAAGAGGCTGGTTTCATAGCTGGAGCACAGAAGACGAGGAAACGGTACTGCGAGTCATGGAGCAAACGGGAACTTTGAGCCTTCAAGACCGAAATATTCAAGATCTATCTGGTGGAGAGAGACAAAGGGTTTACTTAGCTCAAGCACTCGCCCAGGAACCACGTATCCTTCTTCTAGATGAACCGACCAACCACTTAGATTTAAGCTATCAAAAAGAGTTGTTTGATCTGTTAAAAAAGTGGTCAAAAGAATGTGAATTAATGGTCGTTTCCATTTTCCACGATCTAAATTTAGCGGGGTTATACTGTGACAGACTTCTGCTCCTTCATGAGGGGAAGATTGTAGTAGAAGATACTCCAAACGAAGTGTTAAAACAAGAACGAATCCAAACCGTCTACCAAACGAAAATTGCCAAACAGCCTCATCCGAAGGTTCCTGTTCCACAAATGGTGCTATTGCCTGAGTGGGAAAATGATCAGATAGAAGAGATCTATCAAATTGACCCATCAGTGATTCATGCTTCATCAGAAAGAATTGTAGTAAAAACGGAGCAACCCTTAAAAACGATGAGCTCTGGGGTCATTGGTTCTGGAATGGGCTGGTATCAGAACTTTGTTAATCGACATGTGGACAAAAACTATGATTGTAGTGACCATAAACAAGAAATGGCCAACTATTTAAAAAGAAATGGCTTTCTTCCGGGGGAAACGGTTGGAATGATGACTGCGGTCAAACTTGAAGATGTCTCTTATAAGCTTTATGTTGATGGAAATGTTTCCATTTTCGTAGTCGTGACGGCAGGTGTTGGAAATGCCATAGACGCGTCCGTTGTGGATCGAGAAGTGTTTGATTATACACCCGGTACCATCAATACCTGGATCTTCGTAAATGGAGAATTATCCGAGGAAGCATTTATTCAATCCATCATGACCGCAACGGAAGTAAAAGTGAAGGTCTTGCAAAATGAAGAGGTGTTTGACTTAAACACCGGGACACTTGCAACTGGTACATCAACAGATAGCATCTTAATTGCAGCAACCCAAAAGGGGACGTTCATTGAGTATGCTGGCTCCTTTACTCCACTTGGTAGATTAATTAGCCGAGGAGTCTTCGAATGTACAACGGAAGCCATTCGGAAATCTAGATTAAGAAAAGAAGGCATGAGTTAAAAATAGGTCCTGGAGGAACAGCTGTGAAAATTGTCCGTGCATTTCTTTTGAACTTGCAATTTTTTACCTCCATTCCTGTTAACATGAACTTGCCAATGGATGCCGCGCATATGAAGCGGGCGGTTGGCATGTTCCCGTTATTAGGAATTTTACAAGGAGGCATGTATTCGGTCCTTCTTTACACCTTGGTAGAGTGGACCCCATTATCTTCCGTATCCATTGCTTTTATCTTATGGTTAGCGTGGATCTTCTTTACAGGAGGTCTTCATCTAGATGGTTGGATGGATGCAAGCGATGCTTTCTTTTCATACCGGGATAAGGAAAAACGATTAGAAATTATGAGCGATCCTCGAACAGGAGCATTTGGTGTGTTATCTGCTATTGTGCTGTTAAGTGGTCGCTATTTGTTTTTATATGAAATCATCCAATTTGTTCATTCTTACACTTACATCGTCATCCTGTTCATTCCTTTTTTTAGTAGGGGAGTGATGGGTGCATTATTGGTTCTTGCTCCACTTGCAAAGAATGAGGGACTGGCAGCATTTTTTAGAGAAAGATTGAGTAAAATTTCTTTACTCAGTTATCCTCTCTATTGTATGGTCATGTTAATAGGGTTAAGCCTTTTCATACCCGCGATTGCTCCTATTTTCCTCTTGTTAATAGCAAGTGCATGTTTGTGTTTTTTATTTATCCGTATCAAATCGGTGCACTGGTTTGGCGGTATAACCGGGGATGTGTTGGGAGCATCTGCAGAAGGGACGGAATGGCTGCTATGGATGATCGTGTGGTTATGGCATTATGCAGGCATGGTTTAACAGAAGCTAATAAAAAAAGAGCCTATTTAGGGTGGACCGACTCTCCTTTATGCCATCAACCCTTACCACTAGAAACGACCTATGAAGGGTATTTTACAAGTGATTTAGGGCGATGTGTTTCCACGTTACAAGCCTTCTTTCCTGAGGTGAAACCAATCCAAATGAGCGAGCTAAGAGAGATGCATTTTGGTGACTTTGAGGGATGCACCTTTGACGACTTAAAGAATAATGAAGAGTATAATAAATGGCTCGATCATTACAGAGATGCAGCCACACCTAATGGCGAGAGCTTTCAACAATTTCTAAAAAGAATAGATATGGGTTGGAACAAGATGATTAGGGAAGTGGAAAGTAATCATTGGAAACGTTTGTTTGTTGTCACTCACGCAGGTGTGATTAGGTATTTATTAACAAGGTTTGCACCAGACGAACGAGCATATTGGGACTGGAATGTATCACATGATTATTATTATGAACTACTATTTACGAATAAATCATTTGAAAAGGGAGAACGAGCCTTTTCATTAAGGAAAGTATCCATTTAAAGGGGATGAGCAAATGAAGATTTACACAAAGACGGGAGACAAAGGGCAGACAAGTATTATCGGTGGAAGAGTAGACAAGGATGATATCCGAGTGGAGGCGTATGGAACGATTGATGAAGTAAATAGCTTCGTTGGACAAGCGGCATCTGAGCTCAATGAGGATGTTTTTGCAGATGTGCTTGCCGATTTGGAGAAAATTCAGCATGAGTTATTTGACTGTGGTGGAGATTTAGCTAATGTAACAGCTAAACGTGTTCCGAAGCTTACCGATGAAGCTGTACAGTATTTGGAGCAAAGAATCGATGTGTATACCGATGAAGCGCCACCGCTCGAACGCTTTATTTTACCAGGAGGAACAAAGGCTTCTGCTTCTATTCATATTGCTCGTACGGTTGCTCGTCGTGCTGAGCGTCTAATTGTCAGTTTAGCAAAAGCAGATTCGACAACCCCTACAGTATGCTTACAATATGTAAACCGCTTGTCAGATTACTTTTTTGCTTTGGCGAGAGTAATAAATTTCCGTTTAGGTGTCAAAGATGTGGAATATGTAAGAAGTGCGAAGGTGTTCCGAAATTAGATGAAGTAGGGAAGAGGAGATTGTCGATGGAAGTTAAGCTTGGATATGTCATACTGTACGTAGACAGCTTAGAAAAAACAAAGCAATTTTATGGTGAACTACTTGGGTTAAATCTTCGAAATGAGTTTGGTTCCTACATTGAATACGACACGGGCTCAACGATCTTAAGTATGAATACAAGGGCAGGCGGAAGAGAAGTTACTGGGCTGCCTATTCCAGATGGTATTCAAAAAAGTCATACGTTTGAGTTAGGTTTTGTGACGGAGGATGTGGAAGGACTTGTGGACCGGCTACGTCACGCAGGAGTACCTGTATTACTTGAACCGACAGAGAAACCATGGGGACAAAAGGTTGCTTATGTCGAAGATCCAGACGGGCATTATATAGAAATATGCACTCCTATTCCTTAAAAGAGAAATCGATCCTTTTTGTATAAAGGGTCGATTTTTTTTGTGGATTAAGAATATAAAAACCATCAAACTCAAAAAATAATTCTTGCTACTGATGTTAGAAAGGGGATAGAATGAGACACTTAAAATGGATACTCGTATTTCTCGTACTTTTGTCAACGGTGATAGCTGTTCCAACAAAAAGCCATGCCATTGCTGCTAAAGGGGCTATATTAATGGAGCAAGAATCAGGACGAGTATTATTTGAAAGAGATGCTCAAACGCCCATGCGTATTGCAAGTATCACAAAAATTATGACTGCTACTTTAGCGATAGAATCTGGGAAGATGGATGAGATGGTGACGATTAGTAAAAAGGCATCCGTCACGGAAGGCTCATCTCTCTACTTAAAACCTGGGGAAAAAATAAAACTAGAAGACCTGGTGTATGGGTTAATGCTTCGCTCTGGAAATGATGCAGCAGTGGCCATAGCAGAACATGTGGGGGGAAGCCTCGACAATTTCGTCAAAATGATGAATAAAAAGGCGAAAGAAATTGGTATGACCAAAACGGTATTTGCTAACCCGCATGGCTTAGATGACCATGAGAACCATTATTCTACTGCCTATGACATGGCTTTGCTCACCAAATATGCGATGCAAAATGAACAGTACCGTAAAATTTCAGGGACAAAAGAATATCATTGCAAAAGTTTAAATCGTTCGATCGGAACGTGGTTTAATAAAAATAAGCTTCTTACGATTTTATACCCATATTCAACAGGTGGGAAAACAGGCTACACCATTCGAGCCAAGCGCACTCTTGTATCAACGGCAGAAAAGGATGGTTTGAAATTGATTGTCGTCACCATCAATGACCGACAAGACTGGAAAGACCATATGTCTCTGTTTAATATGGCTTTTCAAAAATATGAGAGAGTAGAGGTTGTTAGCAAAGAGAAGTTTGCCTCCTTCCAAGGCTCGTATTTAGGTGGAGTGGTACCTGAACATGAAATCGTCTATCCGATGACAAAAGAGGAAAAAGAAAGTGTTGAAGTACAATTTAAGCCATCTAAACAAAAAGGATTACGTAAAGGAAAAGTAGGCGAGCTTAAAGTAATGGTACAAGGGAAAGAAATCGGAAAAACGGATTTAATTGGAGAAGATCTTCCCACACCAGAGAACGAAGACAGTGGCTCGTGGTTAAAAAGACTTTTTAACTAAGTGCTATAAAATGAAAGTCGCATGAATGTTATAATGGGTTCCGTTAATAAAAGTCAAAATGAGTGTCAATTTGCATATGAAATTGACACTCATTTTTTATTGGTATGGGTGGAAATAACAAAAACTGAATAGGGAAATGCACCCCAAATTGTAGGGTGCAATAGCTGTTGTCCCCTCAAATTGCTATACAATTTATCTTACAAAAAAATAAGTGGAAATTTTCCGGTTAGACTGAAGAATAGGGCTATGTTCAGGGTAAATAAGCGGAGGTTTTCCGATTAAGTAAAGAAAAATTACCTATTTTCACGTTTTTTGAGCAAATAGTCGGAATCTTTCCATCTATTTAGGATATTTTTAGTGCAATTTTTAAATTAAGGGAAATTTCTCCGCTTAATTATCAAACTCTGCTGATTCTCTCATCTGCTCTTTTAGGTTGGTTAGGACAGCAGAATATTAAAGGTTTTTATGATATAAAAACTATATTTTTCGATTACATTTTCGGATTTTGCAACAGGTAATAGAATCTGTTAAGGATTTATGCGTCTTTTTATTTTGTTAATAGGAAAAAGGTTGTGAAGCAAGCTAGTTATGACATAGGTATAGAACGAAGGGCTTAGGGAAAAAAACTACATAAATGCACAGAAGTACGGTTCCTTTCTTAAAATAGATAGTGGTAAAATAGTAAAGGCAATGACTATATGGAGGTACGTTTATGAAAACGAAGTTAGGGTTATTATACGGTGGAAAATCTGCTGAACATAAAGTGTCGTTACAAACAGCATTAGCAGTCATTAATGCACTTGATCATAGCAAATTTGAAATACATCCTATTTATATAACAGAAGAAGGCAGCTGGGTAAGCGGGGGGCTATTAACTGGTCCGGTTGAAACAGTTAAAGAATTAGTTTTTACAGAAGGTGATGCACTCCCACCAACTTCTTTAACACCTGCGTTATCAAGCAAGGGGGAAGAAGCTGGCTATGATGTCATTTTCCCACTACTTCATGGTCCGAACGGAGAAGATGGAACCGTACAAGGATTGCTAGAACTGTTAAACCTTCCTTATGTAGGAAATGGTGTTCTCTCTTCTTCAGTAGGAATGGATAAAGTTTTAATGAAAAATGTATTTGCACAAGCTGGTTTGCCACAGGTGAACTATGTATCTTTTATCCGCAGCAGTTTTGAACAAAATACAGAAGAGGCTTTTAATCAAGTAGAAGCAGAGCTTGGCTATCCTTGTTTTGTTAAACCAGCCAATCTTGGATCAAGTGTTGGAATTAGCAAATGTTCCAACCGTGAAGAACTTGCAGAAGCATGTAAAGAAGCCTTCCAATTTGATCGTAAAATCATTATTGAACAAGGTGTAACAGCAAGAGAAGTTGAAATTGCTGTATTAGGGAACGATTACCCAGAATGCTCAGTTGCAGGAGAAATTGTCCCTAAGGTGGAATTTTACGATTATAAAGCAAAATACGAAGATGGAAATACAGCTTTAATCATTCCGGCTGAAATTAGTGAGGAAGAGTACAGCCAGTTGAAGGAATTAGCGATCAAAGCATTCAAAGCACTGGATTGCTCAGGATTAGTTCGTGCGGATTTCTTTTTAACAAAAGACGGGAAGGCATATATTAATGAAGTGAATACGATGCCAGGATTCACGCCGTTTAGCATGTTCCCTCTTCTATGGAAGCATACTGGCGTGGAATATCCAAAGTTAATTGAAAAGCTAGTAGACCTTGCCAAAGAACGCCACGCGGAAAAGCAAAAAATCAAGTATACGTTTTAATGGGGGCACGGCAAGTAATTGCCGTGTTTTCCTTCATCATCGGAATGAGTAGGAGGTAGCATAGTGATAAAAAGAACCATTAAAAAACTAACAGAAATGATGACGGTCATAAATGAAGTTGACCAGTTTGAACAGGTAGAGATTTCGGGAGTTTCCATTGATTCAAGGAAGATTGAAAAGGGGAACTTATTTGTCCCTTTTAAAGGAGCCCATTTGGATGGGCACCAATTCGTAGAAGCAGCTATTCAAGATGGTGCAGCTGCTGCACTATGGCAAAAGGACGTGCCTAACCCGCCTGTTGGACTTCCGATTCTAATCGTTGAAGACACGTTAGAGGCCTTACAGCAGCTTTCGCGTAGTTATCGGAATGAGCTTAAAGTAAAAGTAGTAGGTATAACCGGTAGTAACGGGAAAACGACAACGAAAGATATGACCGCGAACCTCCTTTCTCTTTCGTATAAAGTACAAAAGACGGAGGGGAATTTTAATAATCATATTGGCCTGCCTTTAACATTGTTAAGATTAGAAGAGGATACAGATATTGCCGTTGTTGAAATGGGAATGAGTGCGCTAGGGGAGATTGAGTTTTTATCCAAGCTAGCAAAACCAGATGTGGTGATCGTGACAAATATCGGAGAATCCCATTTACAGGACTTAGGTAGCAGGGAAAATATTGCGAAAGCAAAGCTCGAGATTATCTCAGGAATCAATGAAAATGGCTTAATTGTTTATAACGGAGACGAGCCACTTCTACGTAAAGGTCTATCAGACTATGTGGGAAGTGCTGAGCTTCAAACATTTGGTCGTTCTAATGAAAACACTTTATACCCTGTATCAATCGTCCAAAAGGATGACGGCAGTACGTTTACTATGAATAAGGGTGCAGGTGAGTTTCATTTACCGGTACTAGGTACCCATAATATTTTGAATGCTTTAGGGTCCATGCTCATTGCGAACTACTTTGATGTTCCATTTGAAAAGATGAATGAGGGCTTTGCTCAATTGAAACTGACAAGCATGCGAATGGAGCTTGTTTCTGGAACGAAAGGCGAGAAAATCATCAATGACGCTTATAATGCGAGTCCAACATCCATGAGGGCAGCCATCGATCTGGTGACCACTCTTTCTGGATATGAGAAAAAGATTCTTGTTCTCGGTGATATGCTTGAGCTTGGCCCAAATGAAGAGAATTTTCATTTTGAAATAGGGTCAGGTGTTAATAAGGAAGCAATTGATTATGTATTTACATATGGGAAGCTTGCTCAATTCATAGCGGAGGGAGCAAAGTCAGTACTCCCAGAGGACCGAGTAAAAGCTTATGAAGATAAAACGGATTTGATTTCTGAACTAAAGCAATACACGGACGATAAGACTCTTTTACTTGTGAAAGCATCGAGAGGTATGCGTCTAGAAGAAGTAGTTCATGAGTTGCAGAAATAAATAGAACAAACGTCCCGGAAGAAGTTCCGGGACGTTTGTTTTTATTTAGATGCTACCTTTACCTTCGAAAGAATAAAATCCTCAACCACTTGAGCAACACCATCATTGTTGTTAGTGTCTGTTACGTGATTAGCAATTTCTTTGATCGCATCTGGTGCGTTCCCCATTGCAACACCAAGGCCGGCAAATTCAATCATCGTAATATCGTTGTAGCTATCACCGATTGCGATCACTTCTTCAGCCTTTATGCCAAGCTTTTGAGTTAATTGATGTAGGCTTGTTCCTTTTGTTACGTTCAGAGCGGTAAATTCTAAGAAGAATGGCTTTGAACGGAACACACTTACTTCCTCTCCGACTTCTTTAACAAGTGTTGGTTCAACATTAACAAGAACATCTGGATGTGCAAGCATCATGGCTTTTACAACAGGCTCTGTGATGGCTACCTTAAATTGATCAACGATTTGCATAGGAAGACCTGTAATCGTTGCTTCAATATCCGCATACTCGTTAGGTTCTTCGATGACAATCGATTCATCTTTATAAGATAAAATAGCCACACCCTCGCGTCTGCTCAAATCGTATAAACGATGAGCCATTTCACTTGAGATCGTAGAATTAAACATTTCTTCATGGGTTTTAGCGTTTATAATTTTTGAACCGTTAAAGGAGAGTATATAGCTTCCGTATTGATCTAGTTGTAAATCCTTCGCAATGGAAACCATCCCGAATGTTGGTCGGCCAGAAGCGAGAACCACTTTGACCCCAAGCTCTTGCGCGGCCATTAAAGCTTCTTTGTTTCTTTTTGAAAGCGTATGTTCGTCATTGAGCAAAGTATCGTCTAAATCTAACACAATCATTTTGTATGGAAGAGTCATAATAACATCCTTTCTTTAAAGCGTTACTCTATCATCCTACTACATTATGACTCTCACGAATAGCAGAAATCATTGGAGAATAAGTAAAACGGACGGCCAAAAAAGCAATGTCCACTCTGAAAAGTGTAAAATTACAATAAAAAAATCTTTCATTTACAGAAATAGGGTGTAAAATAGAAATGTAAAGTAATTGGAAAAGGGTGAGAAAAGGTGATTGGTTGTCTATGTATCCATGGTTTTACCGGTGCACCTTTTGAGGTGGAGCCGTTAGTTTTATTTCTACAGAAACATACAGACTGGCGAATCGTTACACCGACTCTTCCTGGACATGGTGAAACACTAAAACTTAAGGGAGTCGCCTACCATGATTGGATTGACCATGCGGAAAGAGAATTAAAGTCTCTTTTAGAAACATGCGATGAAGTGTATGTGATTGGTTTTTCAATGGGTGGTATGATCGCTAGCTATTTAGCGGTTCATTATCCGGTCGATAAGCTTGTTTTGTTGAGTGCGGCTGCTTATTATATGAATCCAAAGCAGTTGGCATTAGATATAAAAGAAATGGTGAGAGATACGTTTAGAGGCGGGTTATTGGAAAATGAAATGTTTCTCCGCTATAAACGAAAAATAAAGGAAACACCAATAGCAGCGACGATGCAATTTAGACGATTGGTATCCAATGTTCGACCGTTGCTACCTAACATTCACATACCAACCTTTATTGCACAAGGGAATGTGGATGGAATTGTACCGCCCAAAAGTGCTCATTTCCTTTACGATAGAATCAGTGCGACGGAGAAGAAAATGGTCTTTTATCAGAATGCGAAGCACCTGATTTGCCACTGTCAGGAAAGAAATCAGCTGTTTGAAGAAGTACTATCGTTTCTTAAAGGGGAGGAATAGGAGGAGACCTATTTCATTGCATTCAGTTCCTTAAGATGGTAAGATAACTTCAAAGTGACAACGAGAAGGATGACTTTCGGACATACTCCACTTGGGGAATGTCTTTTTTCACTTTTATATACTTGTTCACTTTATAGTGATTAAGACGGTTGGGTGTGTTACCCGACTTATAGATGCTAAATTACCTTATACATAGTGAAACTTCTGATTGCTCTTTTTTAAAAGAGCACTTTTCATAAGATGCCGTATGCAGAGAAAGTTTCACTTCGTCCCCCTTACGACGGGGAAAGTGGACACGGGATAATATTTTTCGTTACAAAAGGAGATTGGTAACATTGATGACAAAGTTTCAAGATTTAGGTATTAGTCCAGCAACGATGAAGTCGTTAAAAAGAATGGGCTTTGAGGAAGCGACTCCTGTACAAGCACAAACCATTCCGCTTAGCTTGGAAAATAAAGACTTGATCGGGCAAGCACAGACTGGAACAGGAAAAACAGCTGCCTTTGGAATTCCTTTAATTGATAAGATTGATGTGAACTCGAATGTGGTTCAAGGAATTGTTATTGCACCAACAAGAGAGTTAGCAATTCAAGTATCTGAAGAGCTATACAAAATTGGCTACGGAAAACGAGCAAGAGTTCTATCTATTTTCGGTGGGCAAGATATTAATAGACAAATTCGCGCGCTGAAAAAATTCCCTCAAATCATTGTAGGAACTCCAGGAAGAATTCTCGATCATATTAACAGAAAAACACTTCGCCTTGAAAATGTACATACAGTGATTTTGGATGAGGCAGATGAGATGTTAAACATGGGCTTTATCGAGGATATTGAGTCTATTCTTGCTCAAACTCCAGAGGAGCGTCAAACGCTGTTATTCTCTGCAACAATGCCTGCACCGATTCAACGTATGGCTGAGAAGTTTATGAAGAATCCTGAGGTTGTTAAAGTAAAAGCAAAGGAAATGACAGTCCCTGCCATTGAACAATTTTACGTAGAGGTTCAGGAAAAGAGTAAGTTTGATATCTTAACGCGCCTATTGAATATTCAAGCGCCAGAGCTTGCGATTATATTTGGTCGTACAAAGCGTAGAGTAGATGAGCTTTCCGAAGCCTTAAATTTACGCGGGTATATGGCTGAAGGAATTCATGGTGATTTAAGCCAAGCGAAACGTATGTCTGTTTTGAAAAAATTTAAAGAGGGATCCATTGATGTGCTAGTGGCAACAGATGTTGCAGCACGTGGACTAGATATCTCTGGTGTTACTCACGTGTACAATTTCGATATTCCACAAGACCCTGAAAGCTATGTACACCGTATTGGCCGTACAGGTCGCGCGGGTAAAACAGGTATGGCAATGACGTTAATTACACCAAGAGAAAAATCATACCTATCCGTGGTAGAAAAAACGATCAAGAGAAAGATGGAGAAAATGGTGCCTCCAACATTAGATGAGGCATTAGAAGGGCAGCAAAAAGCAGCCATCGAAAAAATTCTTCAATCCATCGAATCTGAGAACTTACAATATTACAAGCAGGCGGCGGATGAGCTTCTAGAGCAACAGGATGCATCCACCATCGTGGCAGCGGTTCTCAAAATGCTAACGAAGGAGCCGGATTCAACACCGGTGACGTTAACCGAAGAGAAACCATTACCAATGAAAAAAGATTTCCGTAGCAATGACCGTCGTGGAAAATACGACTCTAAAAACAGAAGCAAAGGCTCATTTAAGCCAAGACAAGGTCAAAGTCAAGGTAATCGCCGTTCGAACCACAGTAGCTCGAACAGAACGGATTCAAGATCCAACAGCTATAATCGTTAAGTGTGTTCAAACCCCTAGCCGGAAAGCTAGGGTTTTTTATATGACGTTTAAGGCAACTGTTTTTCCGGGGGTACACGTCATAACTGTGTTCTTATGACGTGTAAACGCAACCGAAATCCGGCACACACGTCATAAATGATTACTTATGACGTGAACGCACCAGTTTTTCCGGTCACAGGCGTCATAAGTGTGTTCTTATGACGTGTAAACGCAACCGAAATCCGGCACACGAGTCATAAACGATTACTTATGACGTGAACGCACCAGTTTTTCCGGTCACAGGCGTCATAAGTGAGTTCTTATGACGTATAAACGCAACCGAAATCCGTCACACGAGTCATAAACGATTACTTATGACGTGAACGCACCAGTTTTTCCGGTCACAGGCGTCATAAGTGTGTTCTTATGACGTGTAAACGCAACCGAAATCCGGCACACGAGTCATAAACGATTACTTATGACGTGAACGCACCAGATCTTCCGTTCCCAGGCGTCATAAGTGAGTTCTTATGACGTATAAACGCAACCG
>WTKE01000029.1:0-14090 GCA_011524525.1 Bacillus sp. (in: firmicutes)
CTTATATATGTTAGATCACTATTATCAAAAACAAAAAGAGAAAAACTATTGTTTTGGATACGCTTTCATGTTAAGTTTAGGGGAAAATAAAGGTAGCGACACCTATTAAGTTGAATCACCTGATTTTTCTTCCTAATAAAAAGGAAGGATTTCTTCTGGTGGTTTTTTTACATAAATAAATGTAAATGGAGGAGTAAAATATGGGGAAAACAAAACATCCAGGCCCACAAAAGAAAGCCTTATTACCCGCACCAAAGTACTGGGTAAGTCCCATTCCATTTGGATTAGGAAAGATTAAACCAAAACATGTCCGCGATACGATAAAGGTCGCTTACGATAATAAAGACAATCTAGGTTATGCCACTAGAATTATTACAGAGGGTGTTTGTGACGGCTGTGCACTTGGAGTATCTGGCTTGTACGATCAAACCTTATCCGGTCCACATCTGTGTACGACTCGGTTAAATGTCCTGAGACTAAATACGATGCCAGCAATCAAACCCGAGATTCTTCATGCAGATATTGACGAACTTAAAAAGTATGACAGTACGGAACTTCGGAAACTTGGTCGTATCCCCTATCCAATGATTCGTCGCAAAGGTGAGCGTAAGTTTTCTCGAATTACATGGGATGATGCAATGGACATGATTGCTGGAAAGACGAAAAAGCTAAATCCTAAGCAATATGCTTTCTATTTAACATCACGTGGAATTACGAATGAAAACTATTATGTAGCGGCTAAAGTTTCACGTTTTTTAGGAGCGAACAATATTGATAATGCTTCGCGGATTTGTCACTCTCCAAGTAAAACGGCATTAAAACGGTCGATAGGCGTAGGAGCATCCACTTCAAACTATTTAGATTGGATTGGTACAGATGTACTTCTATTTTGGGGTAGCGTGGCATCAAATGCTTCACCAGTATCTTCTAAATACATGTTAGAAGCGAAGAAAAGGGGTACAAAAATCATTGTTATTAATCCATACCGTGAGCCAGCAATGGAAAATTATTGGATTCCCTCCAATCCAGAATCAGCTTTATTTGGAACCAAGTTAGCAGATGATTTCTATCAAGTAAACATCGGGGGAGATATTGCGTTTATGCATGGAATCATGAAACATTGGTTTGATATGGAAGTGAAGCAACATGGTTCTGCCATTAATCATCCGTTTGTACAAGAACATGTGAACGGTTACGAAGAACTAAAAGCAAAGGTACAAGAGCAAACATGGAAACATATAATAGAATCATCAGGTGTTACAAAAGAGCGTATCATCGAGCTTGCTGAAATTTTAGCAAAAGCAAAAAATGCTGTCTTTGCCTGGGCACTTGGTTTAACGATGCATTCATTTGCCACAGACAACATCTCACAAGTTGCTAATCTAGCTTTATTACGTGGATTCCTAGGCCGCAAGAACTCTGGTTTAATGCCGTTTCGTGGTCACTCCTCTGTACAGGGTTCAGGGGAAATGGGGGCAGATCCCTTTGTGTTACCAGGTGGAGATTTTAAGGGTGAGAATATTGAGCGAATTGAAAAGCTGTGGGGCTTTAAACTTCCCCGTTGGCAAGGGGATATAGTTGGTGTCACTCTTGAAAATATTATGCTTCCGGAAGACCATGAGAGAAAGGTGAAGTTATATTATTTGAGTGGTGGGAACTTCTTAGAAACCATGCCTGATCCCAATTTTGTAGAAAAAGCATTATCTCAATTAGATATTCGTGTCCACCAAGATATTATCCTAAACACTTCCACTCTAGTAGATGCAAAGGAAGCTGTTATTGTGCTACCGGCGAAAACTAGATATGAGCAGGAAGGTGGCGGAACGTCAACTTCGACTGAAAGAATGGTCTACTTTTCTCCAGAAATCGAAGGGAATAAGAACCGAATTGAAGAAGCTCGTGAAGAATGGAAAATCTATATTGACCTAGCAAAGCGTGTAAATCCTGCAATGGCACATCTGGTGGATTTTAAGAATGCACAGGCGATCCGTGACGAAATAGCATTAGCGAATCCAAATTACGACGGTATCCAGTATCTATGTAAAAAAGGTGATGTGTTCCAATGGGGCGGTGCATGGCTATGTGAAGATGGGATCTGTCCAACACCAGACGGGAAAGGGACATTAATTACAGTTGATATCCCTAATATGGGTAAAAAAGAAGGACATTTTTTACTAACGACTCGACGAGGAAAGCAATTCAATTCCATGGTGTTTAGCGAAAAGGATCCGATGAATGGATCGGATCGTTATGATGTCTTGATTAATGCGGAAGAAGCTCTTATGCATAGAATTGCAGATGGAGAAGGGATTGTTGTCTATAATCAGCACGGAGTGTTTCAAGGGCGTGCAAAGTTCGCTGATATTACACCAGGAAATCTGGGTGTTCACTTCCCTGAAGGAAACTTCTTATTACCAAGAGGTATATATGAAAAATTTGCTGGTATTCCAGATTACAATATTGCTGTAAAAGTAGAGAAAGCTGAACGTTTTAATGCTCGAAAAGATACCCAATACCTGGAAAAAATAATTCCAGATTTAGAAACGGAAATAAGCTGAATTTTAGGAGGGTACAGAAATGGACAACGAAATAGATGAAGTGACCATTACTAGAAGCATCATGAGATTTGACGGCCAAGATTTCTATGAGCAAGAGGAGACAATAGCTGTTGAATTCCCGCTAACGGTGATGTTGGATGGTCAGGAATTTGCCACCATGGTCTGTACCCCTTCTGATATGAAAGAACTTGTTGTCGGTTTTTTAGCTTCAGAAGGTGTCATTCGAAGGTATGATGAGATTAAATCGTTAACGATAGACGACTCTAAAGGCTTTGCATATGTGGAGCTTGTTACTAAGAAGGAAATGCAAAACCACCATCATTCCAAACGCTTTATTGGTTCATGCTGTGGGAAAGGACGACAGTTTTACTTTTACAATGATATGAAAACGGCAAAAACGGTAATGAGTAAGACAACTATAACGGGTCAAGACTGTCAGAGGCTGATGACACTCATGCAAGAAAATTCATCACACTTTCAGCAAACGGGCGGTGTTCACAATTCGGCATTGTGTTCTAAAGAAGGGATCATCGTTTCACGGACAGATATTGGTCGCCACAATGCTTTAGACAAAATCTTGGGACATTGCTTAATAAATCGCATTTCGTTGAAGGACAAGATTATTGTATTTAGTGGTCGAATTTCTTCAGAGGTATTGTTGAAGGCAGCAAAAATTGGAGTTGGAATTGTACTATCAAAATCAGCACCTACTAACCTAGCACTTGATTTGGCTGAAGAACTAGGTATTACAGCTGTTGGGTTTATTCGCGGTCAAGGTTTTAATGTATACACACATCAAGAACGTATTATAGGTGAATAAGAGAAGAACGCACGGTAGACATTCATCTTACCGCGCGTTTTTTCATTGGTTTTTTATTGCAATACTTGTTGGTTTTACAAGAGTAGTTTCCTTTGGCGGAGCCTGTTGGCCTAACACGGCTGTTACTGAAAAGATTAGAAGAATAATAATAGTTTCTATTCTTGCCCAAAATCTTGGGTTGAAATTTGGATCTCTCTTTACTTTTCTTTTAACAAGAATCCCGTTAATGATTGCATACATAAGTAAGGGAATAATTAGTAGATGTTTAATTAATAATGCTTGTCCATATGGGAATAGCCAAGAATTAGTATAGTCTGTAATCACAAGATTCATTAATATCAGTCCACTAATGATGGTGCCTACAAAGCAACTCATTGCAATGGGCGTAAACCAGTTTAAGAACTTTAACCAATTATTGTGATTAGTTGAAAACCAACTAACTACAAATAAGATTCCTACCCATACACTGACAGCGGTGAAATGTAAAATATGACTCAGCCCCCCGAAGAATTGGTTTATAGAACTTGCATGACTGGACCAACTTACTCCCACAATCATAATAAAGGTTAGGGTTGCACCAATATACCCATATAATTTTTTTCTCTGATAATCAATTGATGAAATAAAAATAAACAGAATAAATGATACAAAGAAAATGGTTACCCATGATTTTCCCACTTCAAATGTCGTTAGAACGGATTGGAATGATTCTGTAAAACCCATTCTAGGGGATAGGAACAGAATCGTTTGTAAAACGGGAAAGAATGAGGAAATGGGAATTCCAACTATTGCAATCATTAAAATTCCTTTTGAAACATTCACTTTTGGTTTGTTCGTATTCGAGACAAGAGAAAGAAGAAAGCTACCGAAAATTAATGAAAAGCATAAATATAATAACGCTTGGCTAATAATCGTTAAAACCAGCATGATTATTTCTTTCTTTTCATCAAGAATATAAAGCTTCCAATAACGATAACAATTAAAAGACCAATAATAACGGGTACTACATATGACGATGCTTCGTTTTGGTTACTGTCTTCTTCTATTACTTCATTTGCAGTATCTTCTTCTGGTGTATCAACATTTTGGTGATCATGAGTTTCCTCTTGGGGTTCTTCAGACTCTTCAGCAGGCGTCTCTGTTACGGGTACATTTACAGAAAAGGAAAGGTCTCCTTCAATTGGATGTCCATCAGCTCCGATAATACTCCAATGTATTTGGTACTCACCATTCTCTAAAGGACTTGAAAGTGTTCCTATTAGTAAATTTTCAGCTAGTGAAATTTCGGTAGGCAATATTTCTTCATTACTATTTTTTACTGTGAATGTACTGCCATTCTCTAACTTTCCTTCAAATGTTAAAGTAATGTTTTGTAGATTCTCTGTTATTACCTCACCATTTTGAGGTGTAGAACTTTCTAATCCAGTGTGTGCAAGAGCAATTCCAACAAATGAAAGAAAGCAAATTAAAAAAATTAATAAAAATTTCCTCATAATAAATAACCTCCAATAAGTAGTAAAGTGCTCAAATTGTGGACACTTCCTTTGAAGCCCATTTTAATATTAAAGTGTGAAATTTGAATGAAATATGGTTACTTCCCTAATATTATTGTTAGCAAACGATGGAATTTAAATTTGTACTTTGTAAACATTTCTCATCTAGGTGTATACTAACTCTGAGTCTTTTCATCGACTAATATACTGAAAAAGAGGAATATTATGAGAAA
The DNA here is from genome assembly GCA_011524525.1 of Bacillus sp. (in: firmicutes). GTDB lineage: Bacteria > Bacillota > Bacilli > Bacillales > Cytobacillaceae > Robertmurraya_A. The sequence continues at coordinate 5,105 of WTKE01000029.1, forward strand.
ACATATCTTTTTAATCTTTTTATGTTTACTTTTCCTAGTTGTAGGATGCGCTAATAATGATGAACATGCACATGAAATGGCTCACAAACATAATTTTAATGGCTCCGCCGAGGTCCCTGAAGCACTGGCTGAAAAGGCAGTTATAAAACCTAAATACCCAATTGGAAGCAAAGCGATAAGTAAAGCCAATCACATGGGTGGCATGATGGATGGGGTAGAAGTAACGATTATTGCAGCCTATAAAACAACGGCTTACGAAACTTCATCGGTTATGAGTGATGGGACGAAGATGGAAAAACATCGCTGGATTGTGCATGAAGAATTTGTTAATCCTGGTAATGAACCAATCGCAACAGGAACTGAAATCAAAACCGTTGCGGACCATATGGAAGGAATGAAGGATTCTATTCAAACGATTGATTCGTCTGTTGAAACAACGGTTTATATTGTAGACTTTGTCACATCAGATGGACATGAAGTGAAAAATCATAAATGGGTAGCTGAAGAAGAATTAGAACCTATTACATAAAGTCGAAAATAAAATATCTTTGAGAGCAGAGGGCTGTCTTTCCTCATAACAGGTGAAATAAGCGGAGATTTTCCGGTTAGATGCAGAATGGAGCGCATTTCGGGGTAAATAAGGGGAGGATTTCCGCTAATGCAAAGCAAAATCTCCCCTTTTCGAATATTTTGAGCCAATAGGCGGAATCTCTCCGTCTAATTAAGCCTTTTTTAATAATAATTTCTATTTAACCGGAATTTCTCCGTCTATTTATCAGCTCGGGTGCTTAACATGATCCCCAACCGATAAGTGCGGAGGCACTTGAGCTTAGATTCGGGAATCAGCAGCTTTTTTCGGTATTCAAAACGGCACTGCCAATGTCATAGGTTGACCCTCTATTTTATCGTACAATACCTTATTGTCCATCTTAATAATGATGTCAATAAAGTAAATGAGATTTCGTAGAAACGTTGGTAAATAAAGAAAAGTTATTTATAAATCATCAATAAGGATATAGGTAGCTTTAACGGGACCATGAACTCCAACTACTAAATTTAATTCAATATCAGCTGAATTACTTGGGCCAGTAATGAAATTTACACATGAAGCCACTTGCTTTCGTTGTTCATGTATGGAACGAAGCTTTTGCGCAGCTTGCGTCATTCTTGGTACTAGGGTGCTTTTAGGAACTAAAACGACGAGTGTAGCTGGAAGAAAGCTCACGGTCCGTCCTTTATCCTTGTCACTTAGTAAAACAACCGTACCTGATTCTGCGAGTGTTATTTCACTAATTGTGATTCCTACGTTTGCTTTTTCAGCAAGTGAGATGTTTTCCATCTCCTTGGTGTAATCCCATTCATGAATAGAAACACCCTCGCTCGGCCAAGTTTCATTCATAAGGGGAGAAAGACCCCAATTGGAAAAGCGATCATCCTTCCAAGCTACAATGGGCCCACCACCATGAACGGCAACTGTTTCTTTTAATGAGTTCTCTAGTTCGTTGAGATTTGTTTCAACGAGAGTTGTATGAATTTTTTCACATTGTAACTTCAAAACTTCTACTAAGTCATCAACCGATGCATCCTTTAACACAAGATGTTGGGGCTGATGCTTCCAGTTTCGAACAGGTGCGTTTTGAATTTGTCTTTCGCGACCAAGTGAGGTAGCTATTTGGTTTAAAAAAGCATCTTTATTTTGAATGGATCCAGTCATTATGATTCCCCGCCTTTTTCCCTATTTTTGAACCAATCTCTAAATCTCTCCTTGTTTGGTGCAGGGAACTCACGAATTTCTGTCCATGCCTTTAAAGGACCAACACCTTTAGAGATTTTGTCACCTGAAGTAAAAGGCAGCATGGCCGTCGGTGCGAACTTAGAACCTAGATTGTAGAGGGAAGGGGACGCAGCACCCAAACCAAATGCCTTCATGGCTAACTTTTCGGAAATGGGGGCTTTTCCTTCTTTTTCAACAATCGTTTGTCTGTGTTTATGCAACAGCTCGTGTAAAGGAATTTTCACAGGACAAACCTCTGTACATGCTCCACAAAGTGTCGATGCGTATGGTAGTTCTTTATAATCATCGTATCCGCCTAATAAAGGAGATAATACAGCACCAATCGGTCCCGAATAGATGGAGCCGTATGAGTGACCACCAACATGTCGATAGACAGGACAGACATTTATACAAGCAGCACAGCGAATGCATTGGAGGATCGATTGAAACTCACCCCCGAGTATACTAGAGCGGCCATTATCTACGATAACAAGATGGAAGTCTTCAGGACCATCTACATCATGTTCTTCACGAGGGCCAGTTAACACAGTAATGTAGCTAGTCAGTTTCTGACCAACTGCACTTCTAGTAAGAAGGCTAACCAGAACTTCCATTTCTTCAAAGGTCGGAACAAGTCTTTCCATTCCCATAACGGTAATTTGCGTTTTCGGAAGGGAAGTGACGAGGTCTGCATTGCCTTCATTTGTGACTAGACTAATTGAACCTGTTTCTGCAACGGCAAAATTACAACCAGTAATTCCTACATCAGCTGTTAAATATTCTTGACGTAGCATTTCACGAGCATGCCAGGCGAGTTCTTCTGGTTTTTCCGTCTTCTTGTAGCCCAGCTTTTCCGAAAATACGTCACGGATTTGCTCTTTGTTTTTATGAAGAGCAGGAACAACGATATGAGAAGGAGGATCATGGTCATCAACCTGCAAAATGTACTCACCAAGGTCGGTTTCGATTACCTCACAACCCGCATCTTCAAGACATTGGTTAAGGTGAATCTCCTCGGTAACCATCGATTTTGCTTTCACCACTTTTTTGGCATTCTTTTCTTTAATAACTTCTCTGATATATTCATTGGCTTGTTCAGCTGTTTGGGCGAAAAATACGTGGCCCCCTCGCTTAGCTACATTTTCACTTAGCTGTTCTAAATAATAGTCAAGGTGGTCAAGTACATGTTTTCTAATTTCCTCACCGTGCATACGCCATTCTTCCCAGTTTCCTAGTTCAATGGTTGCGTCTAATCTGCGTGTACCCATTCTTTCTTGCGCTCCAACTACTGCTCCTCGCATGAATGAGTCTTGAATTCCCTTATCGACTCGCTCTTTAAAGTCGGTTGTGCTAATTTTCATTGACATTTAATTATCCCTCCCCAAGGTTCCTCGTTCTTCATTAGCGACTATTTAATATTTCGGCTATATGTAATACCTTAATTGGCTTTAAATTCCGTTCAATACGCCCGCCAATGTTCATTAAACATCCAGCGTCCGCACCAATTAAATAATCTGCTCCGGTTTCTTCCACATGGGCTACTTTTTCATCGACCATTTGTTCAGAGATTTGTGCCATTTTTACAGAAAAGGTTCCGCCAAATCCACAGCATTGCTCTTTCCCTGGTAACTCTGTAAACTCTAAATCTCTCACATTTGATAGAAGGACCATCGGAGCTTTTTTGACTCCTAGTAATCTCGTCATATGGCAAGAAGTATGGTACGTAACTTTTCCTTTAAAGCGAGCACCAACATCTTCTATTTTCAATATATCAACAATAAATTGGGTTAATTCATATGATTTGGAAGCAAGTTCCTTTGCTTTTGGACCCCAAACCGGATCATCCTTGAAAATATGCTCATACTCATGAAACATGGTAACGCAGGATCCTGAAGGTGAAACGATATATTCGGCATGTGAAAACGTGTTAATCATTGTCTTCATTGCTTCCTTCGATTCTTTTACATATCCGCTATTGTAGGAGGGCTGACCACAGCAAACTTGAGCCGATGGGAAGTCAATTTCACAGCCTAAATGCTCTAGCAATTCAACTGTTGCTTTTCCTACATTGCTTTGAAACATATCAACAAGGCATGTGGCAAAAAGGGTAACTTTCATGATTGTTTATCTCCTATTCTCTAAAGTCAGGTCATCTGATGACCTGTTCAAAATAGATTGGTTAATAACAATAATACTATATTTATAGTATTTCTTGAAAGGGATTACACGAAATTTTCTAAAAAATGCACTTCTTTCATTTTTTTTAGAAGTGCATGAACATTATTTTAAGTATTTATAAAGAACACTTTCTACATTTTCAAGATGATCTAGCATAAGTGCACGTGCCTTTTCACCGTCTTGTTCTTTTATAGCTAAATAGATATTGCGATGCTCTTCATACAGACGGTCAACAGTGATTTGTTCAGAAAAGAGCCAAAGACGACGTGTTTCCTTAATGGTTTCACCAATAAGCCCTGATACATGGTTCATTAAATTTACAAGTAAAGGATTTTGAGTTGCTTCGGCAATCGACATATGAAAGGCAAGGTCTGCTTTTTCATTTAGCTCTTCGTTTCCGCTAGCGAGTTGCATTTCTTTAAGAGCGCTTTCGATGGTGTGCAAATGTTCCTCGGTTCTTTTTTGAGAAGCTGTGTAACTTGTGCCTGCTTCGAGTATTTTTCGAACCTCGAGTAAATTTTGAGTATCCTGTAAGTTCATTAATATAGCGGTAGAGAGGGGAAGACTTACTTGTCCCGATTCAAACTCTTTTACGTATGTTCCTTCACCTTGCCGAATTTCTATTAATCCCATAGCACGTAAAGCGGTTAATGCTTCTCTAATTGTTGAGCGTCCAACCTGAAAGTTTTCGGCTAGTTGCTGTACGGAATCAAGCTTGTCACCAGGCTTAAATTGCCCTGACTTAATCATGTCGTGTATCGCTTCAGCAACTTCTTCATAAATTTTTTTTGGTTTTATCTTTTTGTAATTCAATGGATGAGCCTCCAAAATATATTCTTGTAATTAGTATACAACTTTTTGATATGAAAAAAGAAAGATAAAAAAATCTGCCGGAGTTGTCGGCAGATTTTTAAATACTAGCGATAGTTTGTAAATTGTACTTCTACGGTTAAGTCTGCTTCTTTTACAAGAGCAATAATCTTTTGTAGGTCATCGCGATTTTTACCAGTGACACGAACTTGGTCATCTTGAACTTGGCTTTTTACCTTAACACCACTATTTTTTATAATCGTATTAATTTTTTTGGCATTTTCTTTATCAATTCCTTGAACCAGCTTCGCACGTTGTCTTACTGTACCACCAGAAGCCCCTTCAAGCTTTCCATAATCGAGATTACCGATTGGGACACCACGTTTGATTAATTTACTAAGCAGTACATCTTTGAGTTGATCTAGTTTATACTCGTCATCAGAAATAAGCACTAATTCTTCCTTATCCAGTGATACTTCACTCTTACTTCCCTTAAAATCATAGCGAGTAGATATTTCTTTCATCGTTTGTGTAATGGCGTTTGTTACTTCTGAGAAATCAACTTTTGATACAATATCGAATGAACTTTCTTTAGACATAGAAGCCTCCTACAATCAAAAAAATTTTTATGTAACTTTTATTCAGTTTCCCTTTATGGGTTCATTATAGTAAAATATAGCAGTTCAAACAACTTTCTCGCCGTTTTATAAACGATAGATAAGGTTAATGTATAGATATAGATAAATTTTAGGAGGTAGTGTATGTCACTAACTGATTACATTGGACAGGTCACAACCCTGAAGGTAGCAAGGCAGGCTGCATTTGGTTATTTTTTAACCAATGGGGAAGAAGATGTTCTGTTACATGAAAATGAAATGGATGAAAATACGGAATTAACGGAGGACCAAGAAATTGAGGTTTTCCTTTATATCGACTCTCGTGATCGTATTACAGCCTCAACTTACATCCCAGAAGTTCAAGTCGGTAAGTATGGCTGGGCGAAGGTGGTCGAAGTAAAGCCTGGAATTGGTGTATTTATTGATATTGGAGTAAAAAAGGATGTGTTATTAGGAGAAGAGGACCTTCCCGTACATACGTCTGTTTGGCCAAATGTGGATGATCTTTTATACATCACACTTCGGGTAAATAAAAATAACCGAATTTATGTAAAAGCTGCGACAGATCCTATTATTACTGATATTAGTATTAAAGCTACATCGAAAGACTTTAATAAAAATATACAAGGACATGTCTACAGAACAGCTAAGGTTGGCACATGGGTTTATACGGTTGAAGGTTTTAAAGGCTTTGTTCACGAGTCGCAGCGGAAAGTCGAGCCAAGACTGGGTGAAAAAGTGGAAGGCAGAATCATTGATGTGAAAGAAGATGGAACCGTTAATATCTCTTTAATTCCTCGAAAACAGGAAGCGCTCGACGAAGATGCCAATAAGATTTATGAATATCTACTGCTAAGAAACGGGGCAATGCCTTACAGTGATAAAAGTATGCCAGAAGAAATTCAAGAGCGTTTTGGATTAAGTAAAGCTGCTTTTAAGCGTGCATTAGGAAAATTGATGAAAAACGGGTTAGTTTATCAAGAGGATTTTTGGACGTATAAAAAAGAAGAGAAAAATGACGTGGAGTAAACCACGTCATTTTTCTCTTATAGGTGATCTGTTTTCTTTGAGTACGATTTTTTCCCGGCTTGACGATTTTTCATTGCTTCCATAGCCTTTTCATGTCTCATAGCATTTTTATCTTTTGCTTTTTTATCATTATCTGAAGTATGTGGCATAACAATCCCCTTTCCTAGATAAAACAATCTGCCTCATCTTACAAGGCTTCTATTAGTTTCTGTTGGAAAAAGAGAAGTATGCAAGTTAGGAATGAAGCTTATTTTGAAAGAATATGGCAATTGTTCCTGGTCCTGTGTGAGATCCAATTGCAGCTCCAATATCTGAAATATAAACATCCTGAGGTGAGAATTCGTCCATGATCAAGATTCTCATTTCTTCTGCGGTTGCCTTGTCATCGGCATGACTAATTCCGATAACTTGCTTATCTAAGGACACCCCACGTTCTTTCATAACTTCAATGATCCGACGCATTAATTTTTTCTTGCCTCGTATTTTTTCAATAGGGACGAGTTTCCCGTCTTCCACATTTAAGAGAGGTTTAATATTTAACAGACCTCCAACGAAAGCAGATGCTTTAGAAACCCTTCCCCCTTTAGCTAAATGGTCAAGGTCATCAACAGAAAAGAGATGTTCCATATGCTTACATAGAAATTTTGATGACTCTATAACTTGTTCCTTAGTAGCGCCATTTTTTATGAGTTTGGCTGCCTCCATAACAATTAATCCGCATCCAAGCGATGCACATTTTGAATCAATAATGGTTAGGTCAAGATCAGGATATTGTTCTTTTACTTGGTCACGTATCATCACTGCTGTTGAATATGTTCCAGATAATTCGGAAGAAAAAGCGATATATAGACCAGATTCTTTGTTTATGGCAAGGTCGGTAAAGTGTTTTTCAAATACAGATGGAGATACTTGTGATGTTTTGGGGAGATCTCCGTTTCGTATGGATTCGTAAACTGTTTGGGGATTAATCGTTAGTAAATCTTCGAACTCCTGCTCCTTTACATGTACCTTCAGGGGTAACATGGTTACATGATGTTCAGCAAAAAAGTTAAGCGGCAAATCGCTAGCAGAATCAGCCATTAATTTAATCGACATGCCTATCACACTCCAATAACTATGTAATCTTATCTTTAGTTTAAAGAAATAATAGGAGAAATACAATTAAATGCAGGGGAGTTTGCTCATAATAGGAAAAATAGAGTTTTCGAGGAGGGGAAAGTCATTGATTTATCTGCATACGAAAAAAATATTCATTGTGACCATTGGAGCGATATTAAATGCAGTGGCAATGAATTTTTTCTTAATCCCGGCTAATGTTTACTCCAGTGGTTTTGTGGGAGTAGCTCAGCTATTATCAAGTGTATTTGGAAATTTTATGACAACGGGGGTTTGGTTATTTATTCTTAATCTTCCTGTGACCATTTTAGCCTGGAAAAAGGTAGGTCGATCGTTCACCATCTACAGTTTTATTAGTGTATTTCTATTGTCTTTTTTCTTGGAAATCGTTCCTATTATTAATGTTTCTAAAGATATTTTACTTAATGCGGTATTTGGAGGTGTAATTGCAGCGGTTGGTACGGGTATTACCTTAAAGTGGGGAGCGTCTACAGGAGGAATGGATATTGTCGCAATGGTTTTATCGAGAATGAAGGATAAACCCGTTGGAACCTATTTCTTTATTTTAAATGGTGCAATCATTGTGACTGCAGGTTTTCTATATGGATGGGAAAAGGCCTTATACACGTTAGTCACTTTATATGTATCGACAAGGGTAATAGATACCATTCACACTCGTCATGAAAAGCTGACAGCCATGATTATAACTAAAAAGTCGGACGAAATGAAACAAGCCATTCATTCGAGGCTTGTTCGAGGGATTACAACAGTACCTGCAAAGGGTGCATTTACGAATGAAAATAAAGAAATGCTAATAACAGTCATTACTCGTTACGAATTATTTGATCTCGAACACATTATTAAGTCAGTTGATCCGAATGCCTTTACTAATATCGTTCAAACAGCAGGGATTTTTGGTTTCTTTCGAAAAGAATAGCATTAGGAGGGAAAATTATGAAAAAATTTCTTTTTATGATCACCATCATGTTTATGTTCATTCCATCAATGGGCTATGCAAAAGAAGAATCTGCTTTTAAAAATATAGTCGTAGATGGGGGGAGTGGGAATTACAAAGTACGAGGGGATGCTCATATTGGTAAAGATTATTTTTATTACTCCGTAGAAGACGGACATACACAATTTATCGAGGAAACCAAAATTCAAACAGGAAAAGCCTTTGGGAATGCTTATCCTTTTGTTATAACTATTTCAATCCCAAAAGAGAAACTTCCGAAAAATGGTACGTTAATTATGAATTTATATACGAAATCCGGAAAGGGTGAAGTCCAACAATCACACCCAGTGGTTCTAGAGGTATTTGAATAGATTTATGACATTAATGACGCGAGAGCATGGAAAAGTAGACGGTTCGCGTCATAAGAAGAAGTTTATGACGCGAGAGCATGAAAAAGTAGATGGGTTCGAGTCATAAGAAGAAGTTTATGACGCGAGAGCATGGAAA
>WTKE01000029.1:14190-24712 GCA_011524525.1 Bacillus sp. (in: firmicutes)
TTCAAGTCATAAGAAGAAGTTTATGACGCGAGAGCATGGAAAAGTAGATGGGTTCAAGTCATAAGAAGAAGTTTATGACGCGAGAGTATGTAAAAGTAGATGAGTTCGAGTCATAAGAAGAAGTTGACGACGCAACGCCTTGAAAAGAAGAGATGAGACAAGTTATAAAAAGTAGTTAGAGGAATCAGAGAGAGTAAGAAATAGTTGAAGTCATTACATTCGACTACGCGGAGGGTTACAAAAAAGAAAGGCTGACGAGCACGTCAGCCTTTCTTTTTATATATCTAGCTCGTTTTGCATTTCTCGCAGCTGCGCTTGTTCAGCTACAGTGGAGTTAGCATATGCAGAAGATAAAGCATTTTTGGCTCGTGATATTGCTTCATACTGGCCGCTGCCCGTTGCATTTTTGGCAAGGTCAACTGCTTTTCTGGCTTCGATAAATAGTCTGTTTCCCATTATATTCCACCAAGTGATGATTCTTTCACGTTTTCCATCTTTTGTGCTTCTGCCTCTGCATACGTTGTGTGATATGGGATACGATCGTCATGCTTGGATACTGCATCTACACCTTGTTGTACAAAGCGTTTTGATTTATTGCGTTTACCCATTGCAAATCCCTCCATATCCGAGCTATTTTGAAGTAACAGGCTTGCTACCTCAAGAGTTAGTATGCTCACTAATCTGCTCGCTTACTAGAAGAAAAAATGGGAGGGTTTGTATATATTGTTATAATGCTTTTAAGTTTAAATAATCATTTAAGTAAATAGCAATTCCATCTTCTTCGTTCGTAAGTGTAACCTCATTAGCAAGGGTTTTTAGTTGCTCAATGCCATTGCCCATTGCAACTCCCCGACCAGCATACTCAATCATTTCAAAATCATTATCCTCATCGCCAAACGCAATAATTCTTTCCTTTGGAATATGGAGGAACTCGGATACCTTTTTAAGTCCAACAGCTTTGCTTAAACCTGATTTCACAATTTCAATTACATGCCATGGATCAGCCCACCGACGGTGATCAATGACCTCTGCATGAACATCTGATAAATGCTTTCGAATTTCCTGTACCTGCTCTTCCTCGGCGTGGATCAGCATACTAGTGGGTGATTCTTTTAGGAACCTTCGTAAATCACCTGTTGTTATATTCGGTTTTCCTAAACCGAATATATCCAGAAGTTTTTCATCGTGGTAATGAAAATACACATCGTCAATGACCTCAGCAATAATATTGTGAAAGGAAAAAGAGTCGAGTGCCTCAACAATATCCTTGGCCACTTCAATATCTAATGGGGTATGATACGCTCCCCATTGGTTAGAACGGGGATGGTGAATAAAAGCACCGTTAAAATTTACAATGGGAGTCGTAAGGTTTAATTCATGGTAATACATTTCACTTGAGCGGAATGGTCTCCCCGTAGCAATCATAATCTCATGTCCTTGTTCTCTTGCGCTATTAAGGACTTTTTTCGTTTTTTCAGAAATGGTCTTATCGTCTTTTAATAAAGTACCATCAAGGTCTAAAGCAATTAAATGTTTTTCTCTCATGTCTATCCCTCGATTCATGACGTAGTAGGTTAAGTGTAAACCTTTAGGAAAATACTTGTCCACATGATACACTAAAATATAGAAATTCTTAATAAATGAATATTGCACATATTCTTATGTTAACAATATTGCTTCCCTTCTGTAAAAAAATTCAACATATTATTGGAGGTTTTCTTTGTGATTTCTGTTGAAAATAAACAAATAGGGGAGATTCCATTATTACATTTGGCTCGTTCGAACCTTTTTGATAAGAAGCTCCCTCTCGTGATTTTTATACATGGATTTATGAGTGCGAAGGAACATAATTTGCATTATGCCTACTTACTGGCTGAAAAAGGATTTCGTGTATTACTACCAGATTGTCTCTATCATGGAGAGAGGCAGACGGAAGAAACTAGGTCTCATTTACAGTTTCATTTTTGGGACATTGTTTTACAAACCATTTCAGAACTGAATGATCTGAAAAACTATTTTGATGATAGCGAGTTGATTGATTCCGAAAAGATTGGTGTTGTTGGTACATCCATGGGAGGAATTATTACTCTAGGCGCGTTAACACAGTATTCATGGATTCACTCAGCTGTTAGTCTAATGGGTATGCCATATTATGAAAAGCTTGCTCAAGCGCAAATAGAAGAGCTGAAAAATCAAGGAAAAGAACTGCCAATTGAGCAGTCTGCTATTGATGAATTATTTGACCGTCTTCGAGAAAGAGATTTAAGCCTACAACCGGAAAAATTGATGGGAAGACCACTATTATTTTGGCATGGGAAAAGGGACAATGTGGTTCCGTATTCATATGCGTATGATTACTACGAAAGCATTAAGGAATATTATCATCAAACCCCTAAGTTCCTACAGTTTATTAGTGATGAAAAGGCGGATCATAAGGTCAGTAGAGAAGGGCTGTTAAGAACCGTTGAGTGGTTTGATAAGCATTTACTTTCATCAAGTATGATGTACGTCACATCAGCAGATAAATAATCATTATATTATAACTTATGTTAACCATTTTGTTATCATGTAAATAGAGTTCAACTTTAAGGAGTGATTATAATGGATCAAGATTTAAAAGACAGTATTATGGGTGCTTTGGAATTAGTTGTTGACCCAGAGCTAGGAATAGATATCGTGAACCTGGGCCTTGTTTATGATATTGAGATGGACGAAGAAGGTACAGCGACCATTACAATGACGTTAACGTCAATGGGTTGTCCACTAGCGGGTTCTATTGTGGAAAATGTGAAAGAAGCTCTAAGTGATATTCCTGAAGTAAAAAAGACAGAAGTAAATATCGTCTGGAGCCCACCGTGGTCGAAAGAAAGAATGTCAAGATACGCAAAAATTGCGCTTGGAATTCGTTAGGACTTAAAGCTAATCGCTTGTGCGGTTAGCTTTTTTATTAAAACTGTGAGCTAGTTCACTTATTTCAAGAGAATATCCCTATACAATGGACTATATAATTCATAAAAGTCAGGAGGTCCTCTTTGTGGTGATCAGTCGAGACTTTAACAAAGATCCGTTTATTGTTATATGGGAGTTAACGAGAGCTTGTCAGCTAAAATGCCTTCACTGCCGTGCAGAAGCACAGTATAAAACCGATCCAAGGGAATTAACCTTTGAAGAAGGTAAAAAATTAATAAATGATATATATGAAATGAATAATCCTATGCTCGTATTTACAGGCGGAGATCCGCTATTGAGACAAGATGTATTTGATATAGCCGAATATGCTGTGAAAAAAGGTGTGCGCGTATCGATGACACCAAGTGCCACACCAAATGTTACGAAAGAGTCAATTGAAAAAGCCAAGGAGGTAGGTCTTTCGCGATGGGCCTTTAGTTTAGACGGTCCGACTGCTGAAGTACATGACCATTTCCGTGGCACAGCAGGCTCATTTGACCTAACCATAGAAAGAATTCAGTACCTCCATGAGCTTGAAATACCGATTCAAATTAATACGGTGATCTCTCGTTACAATTATGAATACCTTGACGAGATGGCTGCACTAGTTGAGAAGCTGCAATGTGTTTTGTGGAGTGTCTTTTTCTTAGTACCAACGGGTAGAGGACAAGAAAAAGATATGATTTCTCCTGTAGAGCATGAAAAAGTATTTATCTGGCTTCAGGAGCTGAGCAAACACGTACCTTTTGATATAAAAACAACAGCCGCTCAACATTATCGACGTGTGTTTATTCAGCAAAAAATGAAACAAGAGAAGGAAAAGGAAAATATCTCTTATTTGGATGCATTAACTAGGCAAGGCTTAACAGGAAGTATTGATGGATTAGGGAGAGCTCCCAAGGGGGTTAATGACGGAAATGGTTTTGTATTTATTTCTCATATCGGGGATGTGTACCCGAGTGGACTGTTACCAATTAAAGCAGGAAATGTGCGTGAGCAGCCGTTAGCCGAGATTTATAGAGAATCACCGATATTTAAAGACTTAAGGAACCCTGATAAATATAAAGGGAAGTGTGGCGTATGTGAGTTCAGGTATGTGTGCGGAGGCTCTCGCTCAAGAGCATATGCCATGACAGGCGATTACCTAGAAAGTGAACCATTCTGTGTTTATGTACCAAAGGCTTTAAGATCAAAGAAAGCATAAAAGTGAGAGTGCAGAAATTCCTGCACTCCGATTTATTCAATACTGCAATAAACCTTTGGACAATTTTCACAACCAATTTCATCTCTTAAATATTGTAGATTATGAACGATGATTTTACTCTTTTTTATTGATATCATTTGCTCTTTTTTTAGTTCATTTAAGATGCGATTGGTACTTTCACGGGAAGTTCCACAAAAATTGGCAAGTTCTTGGTTCGTTAATGGAAGATCAATAAGGATCCCGTCTTGTACCTCTACACCATAGCTATTCGTCATTCGGATTAGAGTCGAGTATAATGCGCCTTTCTTTCCGTTTAAAACGAGATCACGGAACTTGGTTTGTGTTTTTCTAAAATGATCGCTCATCCATTTTAAAAACTCTAGGGCAAGTGAACTGTTTTGAAAGATTTCTTTCTCAAGGACATCCTTATTAATTGCAGCAATTTCTGCATCTTCAAGTACCCTAGCGCTAAGCAAATATTTAGGAGAATGAGTAAAAAGTGTTAGTTCTCCACAAATATCATTTTTACCACAAATCCTTAAGGATAGCTCCCTACCATCGGACGTAATTTTACTAATCTGTACCTTCCCTGACAGAATGACGTACATTTCCTCTGCTTCCATTCCTTCTTGAAAGATAAAAGTATTTTTTTCTCCAATAAAACGGCGGTCAGCCAGATGAAGAAGTTCTTTTATCTCTATTGAATGAGTTTCTTTTACAACTGCTGACATCCTGATTCACCCTTCTTTAGACAGTAATGATTCTATCATCTACAATGAGGGCAATAAGAATTGTTGTCAATAACTTCTCGAATGATGTAACAATATGTTCACGTTTAATAAAATAGTTATGTTGTAAAGTGGTTTACCGTTATAATAAAATAAACTACAATGCATGCAAGATACTCTTGCGATGGAGTTGATTATCATGAATAAAATTACTGATCAATTAAACCGTCCGTTACGAGATTTAAGAATATCAGTTATCGATCGATGCAATTTCCGGTGTCAGTACTGCATGCCAGCAGAGGTGTTTGGCCCCGATTTTGCATTTTTACCTAGAAAAGAATTACTTAGCTATGAAGAAATTGAGCGTTTAGCTTATATATTTGTGGGACTTGGAGTGGAAAAAATACGCCTCACAGGTGGCGAGCCTCTCCTTCGAAAACAGCTCCCTTTCCTTGTTGAGAAGCTCTCTAAAATAAAGGGTTTAAAAGATATTGGCTTAACAACGAACGGTGTTCTTTTACCAAAGTATGCCGAGGAATTAAAGGATGCTGGTCTAAAGAGGGTAAATGTAAGTCTTGATAGCTTGAATGACGAGCTTTTTGGTGAGATTAATGGTCGTGGTGTCAAAACTGGACCTGTAATAGAAGGAATTCAAGCTGCCCAAAAAGCAGGGCTTGGTGTCAAACTGAACATGGTTGTTAAAAAAGGCTTAAATGATCAAGAGATTGTTCCTATGGCACAATTCTGTAAAGATAATGGACTTCAACTCCGTTTTATTGAGTACATGGATGTAGGCAGTACAAATGGATGGAAAATGGATGACGTTGTGACCAAAAAGGAAATTTATGAACGATTAAATGAGCATTATTTGTTAGAGCCTGTTGATCCTGATTATTTTGGAGAGGTTGCTAAGCGATATCGCTACAAGGGTTCAAACGTAGATGTCGGATTTATTACTTCTGTTTCTGAGTCTTTTTGCTCTAGCTGTACTCGTTCGAGACTCTCTGCTAATGGACAGCTCTTTACTTGTTTGTTTAATGGGAACGGACACGATATTCGTGACTTTATGAGAAGCGGTGTCTCTGATTCGGAAATTGAACAAAGAATAACTGATATTTGGAAGGGAAGAAATGATCGTTATTCGGACGAAAGAACGGAAGAAACAATAGCAAATAGAAAAAAAATTGAAATGTCCTATATTGGAGGATAAACAAAAACTACTTCTGTCGAGAAGTAGTTTTTGTTTTCTTATGAGATATATCTAGGGAACAAAATATTGTTTTCAAGGTGAACGTGCATAAAGGTTTGTTCTTCTAATAATTCAAGTCTTTTGTATACTAGACGATACGTACCACATGCATCCATTGGTGGTTGGAAGTCGGATGTGATGTCTCTTAATTTCTTTAAAATAGCTCCAGCATGATCATGTTCTTTTTCTAATTCAGTAACTTCTTTAATCATTTCGTTACGAGCTTCGCCAGTGGTAGTATCAAGCTTTTGTAACATCGGAAAAACAAGTTCTTCTTCTTTTGCTGTGTGTTCAAGTAATTCTTTTTTTAGTTCGTAAAATAGTTCGTATACCTTTAACAATTCTGGGCGATGGCCACCATGGACCTTTGCAACCTTTGTTACGTAAGGACTTAAATTAGCAAGCTCTTCTTCTAAAGGACGGTGATAATGTTCAATCACATGGTTAATAATTACATCAGACGTTGAATCTGTCCATACGGCTACATCTTCTTTAGATCCTTCATACGTATCAAAAAGCTGTTGTAGCTCTTGAATAATATCATGAGCATCTACCGATTTTTCTGAAGCTGCTTGGTCTAAAGGTATGTTCCCGCCACAGCAAAAATCAATTCGGTTTCTTTTAAATACGTCTGCTGCCTTTGGAAATTCATTTACTATATCTTTTACTAATGAGTCAGTTTGAAATGGATATGTCATTTTTATTTCCTCCAAAAATACTTTTTATTTACAAATTAAGAATAAATGATTTTGTTTTACTTTAAGGTGATGTGAATCACACTTTCAAATAAATGTTTCTATTTTCTTCAAAATATTATGGGAAGTGCGCTAAAATAAGGTATTAAGTGATGTTTGTCCTGTTTTTTGTTTGTTTGCATGATTATAATTACACAGGTGAACAGAGGACCTTACCATATAGGAGTTGATTTAATTGGTTGAAAAAAGAACGCCAATACAAGTTGGTGAAGCAGTAAAGAAAGTGATGTCGTATTTCTTATCGGGCAAACAAGAATTAGTATCTATCAACGAGAGTTATGGCCGATATCTTTCAGAGGATTTAGTTGCAACTTCAGATGTTCCCCATTTCAACCGCTCTCCCTATGATGGTTTTGCTATTCGTTCGGTTGATTCAGCCAATGCTTCGCTTTCCAATCCTGTTGAATTCGAAGTGGTTGATCATATTGGTGCCGGATACGTTTCGAATAAGGAAATCGGTGAATTCCAGGCAGTTCGCATCATGACAGGTGCACAGATGCCTATGAATTGTGACGCAGTTGTCATGTTAGAACTTGCAAAAACGTGTGAAAAGAACGGACAACCATATATGTCCATTAAGAGGACTTATAAACCAGGAGATAATGTTTCATTCGCTGGAGAGGATGCGAAAAAGGGAGAAGTACTTGTCAAAAAAGGAACAAAAATCAATCCCGGGATTCAAGCGATGCTTGCAACATTTGGTTATAAGAATGTACCGGTTGCTAAAAAACCTGTCATTGGATTATTTGCGACTGGTACAGAACTGCTTGAGGTAGAGGATGAATTAGAGCCGGGGAAAATACGAAACTCTAATACCCATATGATCATTGCTCAAATCGAGCGTTCTGGTGCCGAAGTAAGGTATTTCGGGAAACTTCCTGATGAGTTCGAATTATGCTATGAATCGATTGAAAGTGCCATAGAAGAGGTTGATTTATTGATCACTACTGGAGGTGTCTCTGTTGGAGACTTCGATTATTTGCCTCAAATTTATCAAAAATTAGGGGCGGATGTCCTTTTTAACAAAGTAGCTATGAGACCTGGAAGTGTTACTACTGTGGCACATTTAGATGGAAAAATTTTGTTTGGGTTATCTGGAAATCCTTCCGCTT
This sequence comes from Bacillus sp. (in: firmicutes), assembly GCA_011524525.1. Taxonomy (GTDB): domain Bacteria; phylum Bacillota; class Bacilli; order Bacillales; family Cytobacillaceae; genus Robertmurraya_A. Next base: position 22,188 of record WTKE01000029.1, read on the forward strand.
GTTATGTTGGGTTTGAGTTATTTGCGAGACCCATTATTCGTACGATGCTATACTGTCCGAAGCCACATTTAAGAAGAGAAAAGGCCGTGCTTGAAGTTGATTTTCCAAAAGCAAACCCGTTTACTCGTTTTGTGAGGAGCAAAGTTACAATCGCTGATGGAAAGTTAGTGGCTGCACCTAGTGGAGTAGACAAATCAAATATCGTAATGAGTTTGGCAGGTGCCAATTCATTTATTATCCTACCTGGAGGTACAAGAGGGTATGAAGCCCATACGATTGTTGATGTTTTACTGTTAGAAGATCATGAAGGTAGCGAATGGCCGTGGTAAACCCCGTCATTGTGCAAGTAGTCGGTTTTCAAAACAGTGGGAAAACAACATTTGTTAAAAAACTACTACAAGAATTATCCAAGCAAAAAATAGATGTAGCTACAATAAAGCATCATGGACATGGTGGAAAACCTGACGTAGTTGAAAAAAAGGACTCTTCTGAGCATATACATTCTGGTGCCTTTGCCTCATTAGTTGAGGGAGAAGGAAGGCTCCTTGTTCAAGTAGAGAAAGATGAATGGAATATACAAGAACAAATTCATATTTTATGTAGTCTGAATCCAGAGGTTATTGTAATAGAAGGGCATAAAAATGAAAGCTTTCACAAAATTGTGCTTTTACGAAATAAAGAAGATTTTGATGCTCTAAGAAGTTTAGAGAATGTGATGGCGTTTGTGAGTTATGAACCGTTACATATAAATACAAACGTTCCCATTTGGAATGAAAACGATACAATGACCTGGCTCGTCCAATATATAAATGAACAAAGAAATCAAGGAAACTGCAAAGTGTAAAAATGCTTTGCAGTTTTTTTCTCTGTGATTGAATTCACTTACTTACACTCTTTATTCTTTTATAGTATAAGTAGTTACAACACTAGGAGTGAAAACAATGAAGTTACTTTTACCAAAACAGCATGGCGCATGGGCAATGTTAATCATCCCTTTTTGGTTAGGTGTGATTGCTTCCAACTTCCTTTGGCAGCATATCCCTTTCTTCGTGGGCTGGTTACTACTATATTTGGCGACATATCCGATGTTACTATTATTCAAAAGAAAGAAACTCTCTTTGTATAAAAAGTGGACCGTTATCTACTTGCTACCGGCTTTGTTTTTTCTATTATTCCCTTTGTTGACAAGGCCTTCTATTATTCTTTTCGGGCTAATGATGATCCCGTTTTTTTGCATAAATGTGTATTTTTCTAGCAAAAACAATGATCGTGCACTAATGAATGATTTAAGTGCCATTATCGTATTTGGAATTGCTGGATTAGCAAGTAGCTTTTTAGGGGAGGGAGAAATTAGTTTAAACGCGTGGCTTGCCTTTTTCTCTTCTATTCTCTTTTTTACAGGAAGTACATTTTATGTAAAAACAATGATTCGCGAGAAAAAGAGTGAAGTATACAAGCAAATCTCTTGGGGATATCATTTGTTGTTAGTTATACTTTGGCTAATTGTTGGCTATTGGATCTTTGCAATAGCTAGCTTGCCAAGCTTGTTTAGAGCTGTTTTTTTCTATGGGAAGCCTTACTCAGTAAAAAAAGTAGGGGTATTAGAAATTGTAAATGCAGTTTTATTTTTTGGAATGATGACAGTCGCATTATTGTCATAAATAAAAAGCACTCGGTGTTCATCTGCCGAGTGCTTTAATCAATTTTACAAATATCAATTGGACAATCTTCACAATCAATCTCATCTCTTAAGAACATTAAATTATGGATCGTAATAATTCCTTTATCAATGGAGATGATGTTATTCTTTCGTAATTCGCTTAACAAGCGATTGGCAACTTCCCTGGATGTTCCACAAAAATTAGCAATCTCTTGATTGGTCAAGGGCTGATCTATAACAATTCCATGTTCACGTACAATTCCATAACTGTTACATAAACGAATAAGTGTGGAGTACAATGCCCCTTTTTTACCGTGAAGAATAAGGTCTCTAAATTTTGTTTGGTTTCTCCGGTGCTGTCCGTTTAACCATTTCATAAATTGTAAAGATAAAGAATGATCATTACTAAGCTTTTCCTCTAAATCACCCTTATAAATGACCGCAACCTCACCATCTTCTACAATCTTTGCGTCCAACATGTACTTAGGTGAAGCACAAAATAATGGAATCTCCCCAATAAGCTCTCCGGTTGAGCACATTCGAATCGTCAGTTCTCTTCCATCTGGGACCATTTTGCTGATTTGGATTTTTCCTTTAAGAACGACAAATAACTCCTCAGCCTTTTGGCCTTCTTGAAATAAATAGTTTCCTTTTTCAATCTTACGAGTATACCTTGCCAATTGTATAAAATCTTGTAGTTGTATGGAAGTATTCATGGAGATGTCACCCACCTGACCGCTTTGCTAGCCACTTTAATTAACTAGTCTAACTGTAAAAAGAAAAATCAATTTCGTCAACCTTAAAACCTCCCAATAGGAGTAATTGTTTATACAGATTTTTTGTTAGAAGTACTAACATTAAAAAT
>WTKE01000097.1 GCA_011524525.1 Bacillus sp. (in: firmicutes)
TGTGTATAAGAGACAGCTTTATAATCTATTCTAATAAAACTACTTATTTTAATTCACTTGTACCTTCTACCGCTATTTCATAAGCACTCAAGATTGAATCGGCTTCTTCCTCATCATCTATTCCAACCAGATATTGGTCGTCACCTTCATCTTCCACTTTCATTAAGACTGTTTCATTATCGCCCTTTAAAAGCGCATAGGTTTTTTCACCTTGATGAATAATTCCTTCGACAGAAAACTCCCTTTTATCTCCATTTTTATCTTCAATAGTAATATAGTCTCTTTCCAAAAAATGCTCCATAATCTAATTCCTTTCTTTTATCTTTTTGATATTTAGAATACTCTTTTCTATTTGCAAAAGATCTCCAATCACTATGATTAAGATTTACTTTTATAGTGAACTCTATCCTCATCTACTACAAGAAACCCAATGAAAAAAGAGAAGGACACTTCAGCTCCCTCTCCTTCATTCTATTGCTTATTCTCTTTAATCTTCAATGCAGCCAAGCTAGCGAAATCATGCACAATGGTTGCAGCTAATAAAGCGGTGATTTGTGTTTGATCATACTGAGGCAGCACCTCTACCACATCAAATCCAATATAGTTAAATCCTGTAAGTGATCGAATCATTTGTAATGTTTCTCTACTACTGAAACCACCTACCTCTAACGTACCTGTCCCTGGGGCACAGGATGGATCAACAAAGTCGATATCGAAGGTTAAAAAGACGGGAGTATCACCAATGACATTCCGCATTTTTGTAAGCACGGTTTCAAATCCCTTTTGTTCAAGATCGTGAGTAGTTATGACGTTATACCCTAATTCATAGCTTTCTTGTACGTCACCAGGATGGTTGAGCGTACCTCTTATACCAATTTGAAATACCTTGGATGGATCAACCAAACCTTCCTCATGTGCACGAATAAAAGGAGAGCCATGCCAATATTTTTCTTCATAATAAGTATCCCAAGTATCAGTGTGGGAATCAAAGTGAATCAATGCTACAGGTCCATGGACTTTAGCTGCGGCACGTAAACTTGCAAGAGTAATTGAATGATCTCCTCCTAGCCCAATGGGAATAATCCCCTTTTCCATAAGTCCTTTAACTGCTTCTTCCATAAGTTCGTAGCTTTTATGGATATTATGTGGAATGACGGAAACATCTCCTATATCAATCGCATTTGTTTCATCAAAAGGATATACCTTATGAATAGGATGGTAAGGAAATAAAGTCATAGATGCTTGTCGGATGGCCTGCGGAGCAAAACGCGCCCCTACCCGAAAGGAAGCGGCTGTATCAAAAGGCATGCCAATTATGGCTAGTTTGGCATTCTCTTTTTGTTCTGGTAGTCTCACAAAAGATCCTGTTGTACAAAATTCAGGTTTGACCTCGGGCGATAATGGATATTTCATTTTTTATTTTCCTCCAGTAATTTATTTTGATTGGTTGAATAACAATCAAAATTAAATTCATTGAAAGGACTACTGGAATCAAAAAATGTAACATGTTCATCTTATCACCTCGACTTTTTGTTTATCGTTATGAATGACTGTCATTCATTTTTTTGTCTAAAAAAATAATTTGCCTCTAGATTATTTTTAATAATCTGAATATAATCGAAAAATAAAAAAATATCAAGTAACAATCTCCATCTTTTTAAATATTAAGAAGGGGAGTTATTTATTCCGTGAAGGTGCATGTTGTTGTTCTTCTCGCACCCCTTCTATTTCAGAAAAGACTTACATCTTAATAAACGTAGTTGGCTCAAGCTCCTCCATTTCATTAAATTCAATATTACTAACCTTTCTAGTAAACATTCTTGTAAGATATGTTAAGTAAAAAAGTCCGAAGGCAAGCCATGAGACACCAAGAATAATAGAACTCTTTTCAAGGTTTAACCACAAAACAAAAATTGCACCTGCACCTAGCAATGGCATAATGACATATGAAAACAAGCCCTTTAGTGTTGTGTACTGTTTATTTTTAAATGCATAATGTGCAATGACTGATAAATTTACAAATGTAAAGGCAATTAAAGCTCCAAAATTAATAAATGAAGCTGCAGTTGCCAGGCTGAAAAAAATCGCCGATAGAGAAGCAATTCCTACTATAATAATGTTTAAAACTGGAGTTCTAAGCTTCGGATGTACATATCCAAAGATTCTCTCAGGTAGAATCTTATCTCTCCCCATAACATATAACAGTCTCGATACACTTGCATGTGAAGCAATACCAGATGAAAGTGTGCCAGCTATTCCCCCAGCAATAAAGATAATCTGAAATATAGATCCTCCGATCGAGGCAGCAATTTCTGGAGATGATGCTTCTAGGTCAGTAAAATCTTGTGGATTAGGAAAAACGAGCTGAATGAAATACGAGGTAACAATAAACATAAATCCACCTAGTAACGCAGTAAGAAAAATGGCTTTTGGAATTGTCTTTTTCGGATGGGGTGTCTCTTCTGCTAGCATTGCCACCGCATCAAATCCTAAGTAAGAAAAACACATTAATGTCGCTCCTGCAATAAGAACCGATGAATCTAACCCTTGTTCAAAAAATGGCTGAATAGAAAATGCTTGTGCTACACCACCATCACTTAATAAATATTTAATAGCGACTCCGATAAACAATAAAATAATTGTCCCTTGAAGAATAACTAAGAATGTATTAAAGTTTGCCGTTGAATTTACACTCATTAAGTTAAAGAAGGTCACCACCATAACAAATCCTGCCACCCATATCCACTCAGGTACCGCTGGAAAGATAGAAGATAAATAGATTTGAAATATAAGGGCATTGACCATTGGTAAAAATAAATAGTCCATGAGCGCTGCCCACCCAACTAAAAATCCTAAATGTGAATTAATTGACTTTTGAGTGTACGTATAAGCAGATCCAGCGGTTGGATAAACTTGAATCATTTGTTTATAACTAAGTGCCGTTAACAACATTGCAACCAAGGCAAGGATATATGCTGTAGGAACATGACCTGCTGTAGCTTCGGAAGCAATCCCAAAGGTATCGAAAACAACCATTGGTGTCATATACCCAATACCCATTAACACAATATGCGATAGCTTAAGTGACCTTCTTAACTCCATTCTTTCAGCCGGCATGTATCTTCCCCCAATCAAAATAGTTAATAAATGAAAATTCAGAAAATTTTAGTAGTATACCCATATCTACTAGAAAAAAATTCAGTAACCTCCCTTCTTTATTCGCTATGACTGAACGTCATTCATAAAATTCGAAAAGGAAAACCTTTTTTAGTTAATATACTCATACTTTTCAAGTCTTTCCACTTCTTCGTTACATTTTCTTACATACTTCAAATCATATATTTATGAAATCGCTTCCAATTGAGACTATCTTATTTCATGATGGATGAGATTACAAGATATTTTTGACAAGTATATATTCTATAGAGCAAATAAAAAACGACAAAAGACAGTTTTTTGTCGTTTTTTATAGGTTCATTTCCCTATTTTATAGAAAATGACCTTTCTAGGAAGCGGAAAAGTTCTTCTTTTGAATCTTGTAGGTCCATATCTTGATCTTTAGCTATGTAAAAACGTTCTGCTGCATTTTCGACGAGATTAATAATCATTTTTGAAGTCCACTCTACATGAAAACTACTAATGATTTCTTCATGGGAAATAGCATTCTGCAGAATATCTTCAAACCATTGATAGTATGGTGTATAAATCGTTTCCCACGTTTCTAGTGAATACTCTAATGCGAGACCGGAATAACAAAGAACAAGCACATCTTTGTACTCATCCGTAATGCGGTACGTTTCGTCAATAAACACCTTTATTTTTTCCCAAAAAGTTGACGTATCTACTACTCTCTTTTTTATATTGCTGAGTGAATACATGAGTAAGTTTTCAGCAATAGCTGGAATAAGGGCATTTTTTGAACGAAAATAGAGATAAAAAGTCCCCTGGGCAACTCCTGCTTTCCTAACGATATCGGAAATAGATGTTTTGTCTAGACCTTTTTCAGAAATAACTTCAATGGCTGCTTGTAAAATTTTATCATATTTTTCATTGGAGTGACTCATTATTACCACCTCAAAATGAATGAATGAACTCCATTCATTTTAATATATTTTACTAAGAATGAGCAAATTTGGATATGTCTCTTCATTTATAAATTGGATAACCAATAAATTTAAAATCTTTCCCTATTTGTGTGATCGAAGCATCTGAAAGTTCCACAGCATCCTTCATTTTATCTACTCCAGTCCCTCCTAGGAACGATGGAGATAAGTTACCACCGATTAATTTCGGTGCCATATAAAGAACAACTTTGTCAATCAATTGATTTTCAAAGAATGACGCATTAATTCCTCCTCCACCTTCAATTAGTAGAGAAGATACAAGCTTTTCACCTAGAATACTTACCACATCATTAGGCTCTACTTGTTTTTTTCCAGATGTGTGAAAAACGGTTATTCCCATACTTTCTAATGTTTGTTTCTTTTCTCTATCATACGTTTCACTAGTGAAAATCCATGTTTCTGCCTGTTTGTCCGTCACTACCTTAGCTTCAAGAGGAATTCTTAAGGTTGAATCCATAATTACTCGAATAGGATTGCGCCCATTTGGGATACGAGCCGTTAATTCTGGATCATCCTTAATCACGGTATTGACTCCAACTAAAATGGCCATGTTTTGATTTCTAAGGTGGTGAACATCCTCCCTTGCCTCTGCAGAAGTAATCCATTTGCTATCAGAGGAGTGTGTCGCAATTTTTCCGTCAAGTGTAATACCAGACTTTAATGTGACGAATGGCTTCTTTTGAACAATAAATTTGTTAAACACTTCATTCATTCGTTGTGACTTTTCCATTCCTACCCCAACAAGTACTTCTATCCCTGCATCCTTTAAGATTTTCACGCCGTTACCTGAGACAAGAGGATTTGGATCAAGGGTAGCAATGACTACCTTTTTAATACCTGCTTCTACAATCGCAACTGCACAAGGACCTGTTCTCCCGTAATGAGAGCAAGGTTCAAGGGTGACATAGATGGTTCCGCCTTTTGCTTGATCTCCAGCCATCCGAATGGCATGAATTTCAGCATGTGGTTCACCTGCTTTTAAATGCGCACCAATACCTACAACCCTATTATTATTGACGATTACAGACCCGACTAAAGGATTAGGATCCGTCTGTCCTTTCATCGCTAAGGCATTATTCAATGCCAAATCCATATAAAATTCATCGTTAGTCATTTGGACAAGTCCCTTCTTCTTCTAAATGGCCAGAACGTTTAATTTTTGTTTGAAGATAATTTTTATTGTATTCCGATATATCTCCCCATAATGGTTTTCTATCTGAGACTGTTAACCCCGCATTTTTTAGTGCTTCCAGCTTTTTTGGATTATTTGTCATAAGGGTAACTGGTTTTGAGCGAAGTGCCTTTAGTACTAGAATTGCATCAGAATAATTTCTAGAATCATCTACAAAACCGAGACTTTCATTTGCATCGACTGTATCGTAGCCATTTTCTTGGAGAATATAGGCCATTGCTTTACTAAATAAACCAATCCCTCTCCCTTCATGGTTAGCTAAGTAGAATAATGCACCTGTTCCATGGTCAACAATCATCTTCATCGATTGTTTTAATTGGTATCCACAATCACATCTCTTACTTCCGAAAATATCACCCGTGTGACAGATAGAATGCATTCGAATGAGGCAATCTTCTCCATAAGAAAAATCTCCATATGCTAGAACGCTGGATTGTTGTAGTTCGGCTAAATTAACAGAAGATAATTTATTGATGATTTTTTCGAAGTCTTCTGTTACTTCATCACAATTTAACCAACAATACCATTGAAAAATAACTGTATCACCATAAAGATTAACCGGTAGTTTGATTGGTCCAACCAAATAAATAGCTCCTTTGTCCGTTTTAATTAATTGAATTTTATCTTCTAATATAGAAAGCAGTTTTGAGTCAAATTTTGTCTTTTCCAAATATGTAACCCCTTTTCATCTATTTTACTAAATTTATTATAACGTTTTTATTTTCTAGTTTCTTTCCTAACGATAGTACCTATCCCTGAAGTTTGTAAAGTTCAAGTAAAAAGAGCTATTCGAAATGATCGAATAGCTCTTTTTCTATTAATTAGTATACATCACGCTGGTATCGACCTTGCTTTTTCAAATCATTTAAATAGCTTTCAGCCTCTTCACGTGTAATCGAACCTTCTGTTTCAATAATCGTGATCAGTGCTTCATGCACATCTTTAGCCATATAGGTCTTATCTCCACAAACGTAGAAATATCCACCCTTTTCTAGCCACTCATAAATTTCCTTACTATTATCAAGCATTTTGTGTTGTACATATACCTTTTGCTCTGTATCACGAGAGAACGCAGTCTCTAATTTTGTTAAAGAACCTTCTTTAACATACCCCTCTAACTCTTCTTGGTATAAGAAATCTGTTGCCGCATGCTGGTCACCAAAGAATAACCAAGATCTACCTGTTGCTTTACCCACTGCACGTTCTTGAATGAATGAACGGAATGGAGCAATACCAGTTCCAGGTCCAACCATAATGATATCTGCTTCGTCAGATTCTGGAAGATTAAAGTGCTTGTTTTGTTGAATAAATACAGGAATAGTATCGCCTTCTTCAAGACGTTCTGCACATTGTACTGAACATACTCCTTTGCGATCACGACCATGAGCTGTATATCGTACGGCACCAATGGTTAAATGTACTTGCCCAGGATGAGCGACAAAACTGCTTGCGATTGAATAAAGACGTGGTGGCAATTTTCTTAAAAGAGATACAATTTCTTGAGCTGAGCCATTCCATGGTCCAAAGTCTTGTAATAAATCAAGTAAGTCTCGACCTTCCAGATATTCCTTAAGTTCACCAATATTTTCAGCTGCTACTAGCCCTTTTAACTCTTCGTTGTCTGTAAGTCCGGCCGCTTGTTGTAAGATCTTCTTTGTTAATAAAGTAATTTCAAAGTGAGTGGATAAAGCTTCTTTCAGTGGAAGTGTTGTACCAGCTTTATCAATGATTACAGGCGTTTCTGCATCCCACTTCATTTCTTCAAGAATAGAAGTAACTAAATCAGGATCATTTTGTGGAAAAATCCCAAGGCAATCTCCCGGTACGTATGATAGGCCTGAAGTTTCTAATGACAACTCTATATGTCTTGTTTCTTTATTAGAAGCAGGTCCATTTATATTAATATTTTTAAGAACCTTTGCTTGAAATGGATTTGTTCTAGAATAAACCATAGTCTCTTCCTTTTTTTGTTCTGATATATTTTCTGCAGTTCGTTGCATGTTCGCCACCTCACAAATTTGTATAACAATACTATTATAACATTTTTTAACTTTTCAGAAACTTATTTTTTAAAGCTTTGGTCATTAGTTACAATTGAATAACTTCATATGTATTGTAATATTTACACTATATCAATTACAAGTATGAAGGAACCGGAAAGAGCCTTTCATGAAAGGCTCTCCAGCTTCACCTTTATTTAAGCTCTTTTAATTTTCGTGTCAGTTCATTAAATTTACGATCTAGTTCTTCGTATGATTGATCTTTTCGAGTCATAAAGCTGAGTTTTCCTAGAACTTCTTGTCTTTCGGTTTCAAGCTTTAACCGCAATTCATCTAAATCACTTGATTTTTGTGTAACCTCACTTAATTGCTTTTGGATGGTCCTGTTATCAAGAACAAGTTTCGTATTCGTCGTTTTATCCAAAAAATATCGGTCATGAGAAACAATGATTAACGTCCCATTATATTTAGCCAAAGTCCTTTCTAACTGCTCTCGAGAAGGTAAATCAAGATGATTGGTAGGTTCATCCAATATGAGCACATCTTTTTCCTCTAATATATATTTCATCAGTTTACACTTTACCCGTTCACCCATGCTCATATTTTGAAGCGGTTCTTTCCATTGAGAAGCAGAAAAACCTAAATGCTTCATAAGATTTTGAACTTTCCCTCTTGAATCAAAGGTTTCTTGGTAAAACAGATCCCCCGGTGTTTTTTCTAATGGTAAGTCAAACACTTCTTGTGTCAAATAACCAATTGTTGCAGTTGGAGAAATCCATACATCTCCTTCAGACGGTTCTAGAGCAAGTATGATTTTTAACAATGTTGTTTTTCCACTTCCATTCGGACCTGTAATGGCGACCTTCTCACCGTGTAGAAGTGTAAAATTGACGTTATTAAATAGCACTCTTCCTTCAAAATCCTTTAACAAATCCCTTACTTCTAGAAACCGTTTCCCAACCTTGTTATTATTTTCAATGGTAAAACGAACATCATACTCTTGTTCAACCCGTTCCACTTTTGCTTTTTCCAACTCTTTTGCAAGACGCTTTCGTTTGGACTTTACTTGGGCATCCATGCGTTTTGCTTTTACACGATAAAATTCTTTAAACCCTTCCTTTTTCGTAGACTGTGAATGTGCTTTCTGTGACCAAGAAGTGAGCTCATTCATTTGTGCTTCAATTCGTTCGACCAATTTTTGTTGTTTCTCATATTCTCGCTGCTGAGATATTCTCTTCTGTTCACGAGCTAACATATAACTTGAATAATTTCCTTTCTGTTCAAAAACCTTGGATCCTTCAATAGACCAAATTTTTGTAGCTACTTTATCTAAAAAATACCGATCATGAGAAACAAGAATAATCGAACCTTTATAATTTTTTATTTCCTCAATCAAAAGCTGTGTTCCTTGTTCGTCTAAATGATTGGTAGGTTCATCCAATAACAATAGGTCAGATTCTTTTGAAAATCCATGTGCTAATCGTAGCTTAAGCCTTTCTCCTCCACTTAAATTGGAAAAATCAGTGTGTGTTGGCACCATCCATTTTTTATTAAAAACCGGTGACTCTTCCTCCACAGAAAAGACTTCCGTATCTTGTTCGACCAACGTCATTTTTACATTTTTTTCGACCCACTGAATATTTCCTTTAGTGGGAACTAAATGGTTGTATATAATATGAAGTAAGGTTGATTTCCCAGCTCCATTTTTTCCTATAATTCCTATGACATCCCCTTCATGAACATGAACATTTACATCTTTAAAAAGGGTCATATTATCTATTTCATAGCTAACATCTTTACATCTAAAAAGTTCTTTCATTATTGCATCCCCTCGATTTACAGGGAGAATCAAAAAATCCTCCCGTTGAATTGGAAGGATTAGTCATTGTTTCATACCATAATCAAATAAAGCTTTTCCGTAAAAAAGCTAAGAACCATATAGATAATGGGCAGACTAATCCTATTTTGTGTGATTGGAAATATAAAATTTCAATCGTTTAAAATAAGATTAGTTCTTCATCGTTCACCCATCATCCCTTTCTAGTTAGTAAATTTATTATAACACAGCTTCCTCTATATGGTAAATAATTGTTACTGTACTTACTCCGTATAATGACGGTTTCCTTCTCCATCCATTTCCCAATGAGAGAACCAGTTTTCCCATAGTTCCCACACTTCTGACACAATGAAGTTATGGGCTCTATCGTTTGTCTGAGTATATTTGTACATCGGTGTTTCATTGTTATCGTACCAAGTATAAGTCGTATATCTGTCCTTTGTGGTAACAATAGCATCACTCAGTTCACCGAGTTCGTTTCTATCCAACCAGTATTGAACAGTCGCATTTGTTTGTCCTTGTATCGTGTGGTCCCAACTCCAAATATCATATTCACCAAAGAGCAGATAAAACGGTACTTTATCATTTTTTCCTTCAATGGGCCTTAAAAGTGGACCCGAAGTTGAACCAAAAGCAGTAAAGTATTCGGGCATGACGGCACTCGCATAGTTCGTGAACATGGAGCCTAGAGATTGACCGGTTAAATATCGCTTTCCAGGATCAATGTTATACTCTTTGTCAATTTGCTTAACTATCTCTTCGAGGAAAACAAAATCATCTTGCTTATTGGTTGCGTAGTTAACATTCCATGTTACTTCTGTTGATGAATTGTATTGTTCACTAGGCATAACAAGCATAAATCCGTGTTTGTCCGCTACCTCCCACCAATGGCTGGCGTCAAAGAATACTCGTGCCGTTTGCGTGTTTCCTGCAAGTACGAAGACTACCGGAATGTTTTCCTCAGGTGCAGAATCCGGGACATAGACTAAATATTCGCGAGTATATCCATCTAATTTCATTTCCTTGATCTCAACACCCATTTTTTCGTAATCAGGTCTTACACCTAAAACATTGCCGTTAACGGTTGTATTGTCATAGCGAGTATAGTAAGAAAGGAAATTATAAATTTTCTTGGTGAAACCCGTTTTATATACTCCTTGTCCGCCCTGATCAAGAACAGCCACTTTAGAGCGTACATCGCTGTAAGAAGTGACAATACGATCGGAATCTTCTTTTTGTATATAAACGGTACTTCCCATCAATCCCTCTGTTGATCCTTTCTCTATCGATGCAACTGTGTCATTAGCACCTTTCCAGTATTCGACTAAGTTTTCTACAGATTTTGGGTTATCATTTACAAACCAAGTAGGAACAGGAACCTCAGAGTAAGAAATCTCTCTATTTTCAGCAAACGTTTTTTCTCCTGTCTCCTGAATAAATTCTGAATCAAGATCTTCTGTTTCTACAAAAACAGAGCTAATGACAAAGAGCGGATTTTGCATTGCCCAAGCCTGGAGTGCTGTTCCACCGTTTCCATATCCGGCTAAATAAAAGACACCAAAAGTATTGTAATACTTGGTATCTTTTAATACTTTTACCGCTTCATTAATATAGGCAAGTTCTTCTTCCACACTTCCCCAACCATTCACACCAGGCTCTAATATGAATAATCCTTCTGATTTCTTATCCGCAATATCCAGCCATCCGCTTTTGTGCAAGAACTCTTCAGTCGTCATACCATCCGGAGCCGCTATGACCGTAAAATAATCTCGGACAGTCGTTTCTGGTGCTACATAGATTTTTACCGTACGCGTCTCATCCCCGACGGTAACATTTCGAGTAAAATACCCATTTAACGGCAACTTGTTACCTAAAGTAATATCAATAGCTGGTTTTTCCATTTCATCCAATGAGATGGCTTCACGTTTAAATGGATTCTTATTATTTATTGATGCAGCAGAAACCGGCATGACAATACTTAGTAGCAGAATTGAAACCATCATTAAGAACATGATTTTTTTACCATTCATCCTATTTCACTCCTAACATATAAGTCTCGAAGGAACCATCTAGTACTATATGGTTCCTTCGATGCCATTTAATATTTTTCTACTGTGAAAGTATAGGTACTTGTTGTTACTTTGTCTGGTGCTACTATATCAATTTTAATCACGGTGCCATTTTCAACAGAAACTTTATTAGCTGAACGATAATCTACTTTCTTGCCATTAATTCTGATTGACTTTACTTGAGTAGACATGGTTGTAGGAATTACGGTTATTTCATCATTAGCCTCAGGCACTCTAACTGTATAGTCATAAGACCACGGGTCAAATTTATTTGGTAAGGAGTTGGTTACCGTCATTGTCTTACCTGCCCATATGAATGGTTTGGAATCCGGTGCAAACTGAACGGTTTTACCGACCAGTTCCCCGCCTTCAAATTCAATATTAGAGAGGACAGAATATTTCAAGTAACCCCCTTCACCATTGTAATTAATAGGAGCTGATGTTAGATACTCGGTATTGTCACCTTTTATTCCAGGTAGTTTTATGGCAATCCAGTTTGTTCCATCTTTCCACATGTCGCCAATAATTGTTGTTCGGCTATTTGGAGCATCATTATTGCCACGTAAGGTTGGCGAAGTACCCGCTTCTCCTTTATCAATTACCAGCTGCACAGCAGCTTCATATAACTCCAGGTGACTCGGTTGAAGGGACGATTCATCGTGACCTGTAAAGATCTTGGTAATCTTGCCCCCATCTTTTTTCAAGTTTGAATACGTTTGTTGAACAAGTGAGAGGAATAGGTCCGTACGTACACCAGACACATTCACGTTATCTGCAGAGCCAGCTCGGGTACAGCCGTAAATATCAGAAGCAAATACTAAACCGTTTTTCTTGTCCTGAAGGATAATATCACTGTGGTCGTGCCCAGGTAAAGCGTATACATGTAGTTCACTTCCGCCTATGTCAATCACATCACCCTCGTCGACATTCTTTACTTTTGCCTGGTGTTCGCTATTGTTTAGGACTTGCACCCCAATGGCTGCCCAACCTCTTTCATTGATGAATACCTCATGATCATCAATAAAGTTTGGTACCTGTGCCATATGATCTCCATGTGCGTGACCAACGACTACTGAGTATGGTTTTCTAGAAATATTTTGATCAATATATTCTTTTAGATTCTTAACATCGTATCTAGTTTGTAATGCATCGAATAAAATTCCCTTATCCTGCCCTTCTATATACCAAGCCATCGGACGAACAGACTCTGAATCATTGTAAATTTGGTATATTGCTGGACTAGTACTTGTGCCTTCTTGAATAAGAGTATGCTGAAAATCAGCAACAGCCGGACGATAGAGTTTCCAAGTGAAAGTTTGCACTGGACTTGTGATCATGCCATCCTTTACAGCAATAGCCTTGTATACCACTGTTCGCTCAGGTAATTGGTTATTACTTAACATTTCATTTATATGACCTTTTGATTCTACTGAATAGACTTGACTTGATGTAGTTGGAGTTGAACCGTCAGTAGTGTAGTAGATAGTAGCGCCTGGTGTAGGAGTATACAGTTTAACGTATCTTCTTGGGGCAATGGCATTTTGTTTTGGAAGCGCTTGGACTGGAGTGACCATTGTGCTCGTTATCTTATCAAATATTCGATTTACCTCAGATCTTTTAATAGGCTCATTAGGCTTAAAATGCTTTGCTGTTCTTCCAGTCATATAACCTAATTCTATTAGGGCATTGACACTTCCTCTAGCCTCTGAACTTATCGTTTCATAGTCTGAAAATGGTGCAGCCTGATTTGACTCTTCAAGTTTAAAAGCATCTACAAGTATTACAGCTGCTTCTTCACGAGAGATTTCGCTTTTAGGATTAAAATTACCCGAAGCGTCAGCGCTTATAAGACCTTCCTCATAAGCGGCCTCTATCTGTTTACCAAATGAATCTGTCGTTTTTACGTCATTAAACTGTTTAAGTGGTGCTTTCCAAATATCGTTGTAATCACTAGGGTGGGGCCACGCGAAATAGTTAGAAATTTTACCGATAAACTCTGCTTTTGTAATGTTGTTCCCACTTGCTGCAGATGCAAAGGGAGAGCTTGGTACTAGCATGACGACCATAATCAATGCTAAGAAAATCTTAAATGGTTTCCGCAATTGAGACATCTTCTTCCTCCTCGTGTTTACCTATTAAGTACATTTCTGACCCTCTTTCTTGTGCTACCTAACAACACCATTTTAACGTTAGCAATGGTGTAAATAGGATAGTTAAGTATTGAAAGCTTTGTAACACTTTTATATTGTATACGCTTTCAAAATTACCTACATTTAGCATCACCTCCTATCATTTATAGATCAAAATAAAGAGGCTACTCAAAAGTCACAATTTATTGTTTCTACGAGTCTGCCTCTTTATCTATCTAACTAATCTTATTTTTCTAACTCTGGATCAAAAAATTCACCAAATAACTCCGCATCGGAAGGTTTATCTTCTGGAATTGGTTTCGACACCCATGTATAGTTCATATAATGTTTAAGATTCACATTCTCTGAGATGATGTTTCCTCCCCATGTTCCACAACCAAGACTTGAAGTCATTGGCATACCATTCGTAAATGAACCAGCGTTAGCTTTTGACTGGGGTTGGCGAACCATAATCCGACTCACTGGTGCTGCTAACCCGAGGCGATGAATATGATCGTCGTTAAACGAGTAAATACCACATGAATGACCTTTTCCTCCCACTTCATAAATGGCTCTCATCATATCAAGTGCATGTTCAAACTCACCTTCATATTTATACACCGCTAACAATGTGGTTAATTTTTCACCCGAGTAAGGGTATTCTTTTCCGATTTTATCGCCCTTTACAATGATGAATTTTCGATCTTCAGGAATCGAAAAACCCGCTTCCTTAGCTAAGAGTTGCGGAGCAACAGCGACCGTGTTAGGAAGACGATGCCCCTCTGCATCCCACATAACCGAACGAAGGCTAGCTTTTTCGTCATCACTTGCTAAATAGCCACCTACCTTCACCAATTCTTCCAGCATCGCCTCATATACCTTGTCACTAATAATTAAATTTCCATCTGCTGAACAACCGGAACCAAAGTCTGATGTTTTACTAAGCATGGTGTTTAGTGCCGCTTCTTTCACATCAGCTGTATCATCAATAATCATGGTAGAATTACCGGCTCCTACACCGTAGGCCGGTGTCCCTGAACTATACGCACTTTTCACCATATCTTTCCCACCCGTAGCTAGGACTAGATCTGCCCTTGACATAAGTGCTTTTGTCATTGGGATATTAACTAATGTTAAACACTGGAGAAGATCAGCTGGTGCCCCTTCCCTTTCAAGTGCTTCCCTCATGAGCCTAACTGTTTCAAAAGTCGTTTTTTTCGAACGAGGATGCGGTGAAAAGATAACCGCATCTCTTGCCTTAATTGCATAAATAGCGGTACCTGCAGGGGTTAGATCAGGATTCGTTGTTGGCACAATCGAACCGATAATACCTACGGGCTTCGCATATTTCACAATTCCTTTTTCAGGTATTTCTTCAATAGCACCCACGCTTTTTTGACGGAGGGCATCTCGCAAAATCCCTCGAATTTTCATTCGTTTCCCCATTCGACTTACACGATCACCTAGCCTACTTTCCTCAATTCCCATATCAACTAATTCTGAAAAAGTTTTTTTATTGGATACTGCCCATGCGACTGCCTGACATAAGCGATCCAGCTTTTCCTGACTATAAGACTCAATGATCTCCATTGCCTTTTTTGCTTTTTCAAACGCAAGATCTAATTCCTTTTGTTGGTCTTCCGTGAGTTCGGTTTGTTTTTTGACTGCATTGGTAGACAATAACATTACCTCCTACAAATTTGATAGCTTAGTAGATCGATCTTATTAATGATAAATAGAATCATAGAACCCTTATTTTTATTAAACAGACACGTGGTGGACACTTTTCCCAGGAGAATAAATATCCATGATGTTCCAATGTCCATCGGTTGGTACTGGGTTATTCAGCATCGCTACATCAATAACGACTGGCTTATTCGCTTTGATGGCTTTTTCTAAGGCTGGTTTGAATTCTCCTGCAGACTGAACCTTGATCCCTTCCACCCCATAAGCTCTAGCAATTGCTGCATAATCTGGAGAGTATGGTTCTCCATCCTTTTGGAAGACAGTCCCTAAAGTCGTACCAAAATGTGCTTTTTGCAGACCTGCGATAGTTCCAAATGCAAAATTATTCATAATAACCCAAACAACCGGGATGTTTTCCTCTGCTGCTGTTGCTAATACTGCTGGATTTTGACCAAAACCACCGTCACCCACTAATGAAACAACGACTCGATTCGGGGCCGCAATCTTTGCACCTAGTGCTGCTGGTGCTCCAAATCCCATCGTGGCATACCCGCCAGGTGTAAGAATGGACCCAGCCTCATAAATTGGGAACTGCTGACCTACTCCATTTTTATTCCACCCAACATCCGTTGTAATAAGAGCATCTTTAGGGAGGACTTGACGTACTTCATCAACAATCCGTTGTGGCATCATTGGAAATGATTCATCTTCAATAAACTTTCGATTCCTTTCCTTGAACTCTTTTCGATGTTCCACAATTTCTTCTTTTAATTTATCAAGCGAATCTCGTTGTACCCCATACGGGAACAATTCTTCCGCAACTCGATTTAATACGATTAAGGCCTGTTTTAAATCGGCGACTACACCAATTTCAACAGGGTAGTTCCTTCCAATTTCGCTCGGATCAATATCTATTTGTATTAATTTCGTTGGAGGGAAGTTGAACGTGTATTCTGGTTCCCATGAACTACTATCTGCCTCGGCAAAGCGAGTACCTAAACCTAAGACGTAATCTGCTGCCTTGCATTTGTCATTTATAAATTTTGTTCCCCAAAAACCTGTCATACCTAGAGTCAATGGATGATCATCAGAAACGGCGCCTTTCCCCATTAAGGAATGGGCTACAGGCATATTCAATCGATCTACTAGTTCTCTAAGCTGATCTGCTGCATCTGCTAATAAGATCCCTCCACCTACGTAAAAGATCGGATTTTTCGCTTCAGCTAGCGTTTGAATGATTTTTTTTGCTGTATCGTTGTCAATTGATGGCTTATGAAGATTCTTTGCATTCAGCTTCTGCTTTTCAAAGTAAGAGGGTTCTAATTCTTTTGAAAATATGTCCATTGGAACCGAGATTAAGACTGGACCTGGATTGCCGCTTTCAGCTAGTTGAAAGGCTTTTTCTAAAATTTCAGGAAAGAGATGTGCACTATCGACTCTCCATGCTCTTTTAACAAATGGACGATAGATTTCATATTGAGTGGCGTCACCATGTAAATTTACTTCTTGGTGTGGATGCTTGCCGTAGTAATGAGTTGGTACATCACCTGCAATAACAACCATTGGTATTGAATCCAAAGCGGCATTAGCCACTCCCGTTGCCGCGTTTGTGAGTCCTGGACCTAAGTGGCTTAAAAGAACGGCTGCTTTTTTATTTACCCTCGCATAGCCATCAGCCATATGGGCGGCAATTTGCTCATGTCTAACATTTACAAACTTAATTTTGCTAGTCTCTAAAGCAGAAAGTACGGCAATATTTGTGTGACCACAAAGTCCAAAAATATGTTTAATGCCTCTTTCTTCTAGATAATTTACCAATTGATAAGATATTAACTGTTTCATATATGGCCTCCTTTGAAATCTAATAATATTTTGCCGCACTGACCTGAGATGGCGTATATATATGCCTTTTTAAACTCTTTAAGAGGGAAAATATTAGAAATAATTGGCTTTACATCAAAATCATCATTAAGCAGATAGTTTACACATTTGGAAAAATCTTCTGGGAAATTATAAATAATAGATCCATGAATCGTAATTTCATTTCTTACAATTTGTACAATTGGCAGAGTCGCTTCTGGAGTTAGACCTATTAAAATGACAGATCCACCTTGTTTAACCACTCGTACCGCCTGTTCAACAGCCTGTTTTACTCCAGCCGCTTCAATTACAACATCAAACTTTTCGTCCTTCACTTCATGAGCTAAAACAGTATGAACCCCAAAAGCAGTTTTTACTTTTTCAAGCTTTGATTGGTAAATATCTATCGCAGTAACCTTCGCTCCAAGAAAGTTGGCTAAAGCGATTGAGAGCATTCCCTCCGTCCCGCACCCAATGACTCCTACAGTTGTACCTTTTGTAATAAAAGCTTTTTCAAAAGCATGAGTTATTACGGCGAACGGTTCAATTAATACTGCTTTTTCATCTTTTAAATCCTCAGGAATTGGAAGGACATACTTTGATGAGATCGTAATCTCTTCTGAAAAAATTCCATCCACATTAACACCAAGAGATTCCTTAAAAGAACAAATATTACGATAGCCTCTTTGACAATTCTCACATTCGCCACAAAAAGTATTAGGTGTAACCACAACCTTTGTTCCAGTTGGCAAATCGACCTTTTCACCGACCTCAATAATCCTTCCGACTAACTCATGACCAGGTCGAACCGGGTACTTTGCGTGACCGATCTTTCCCTTATAAACACCAATATCAGAACCACAGATACCGCCATAAATGAGTTTAATTCTAACTTCGTTTTCTCTAAGAGGGGATTCAACTGGAAATTCTTTTAGTTCTAGTTCCCCGGGGTTTTTCAAATGTAATCCCCACATTAATGACCACCACCCAAAACTATTTAGATCGATCTAAAATAAAGTAAGCGTTAACATAATAGTACCGTTTGTTACAATGAATAGCAATCAAATTCTGCCTCAATAACTGAAAATATTAAATTAATCAGAAAATTAAAGTCCGATTTTTTTTCGTAACGATTTCTCCTCGGTTGCATGAATAGAAAGAAACTCTTTTGCAGTTTCCAAACAGCGTCGTGCGTACTCTTCATAGCCTAGTTCTTTTACTCGTTTAATATTTGGCATTTCAATCGAGCATGGTGTATTCACTGGTATACTGTTTACGATACCAGCAATATCGATTCCCCCTTCGCCAACATAGAGACGTTCCTCCCTAAGGGTCCGCTTCATTTCATCCACTGATGTTGGTGCTTGAGAAGGAGCATCGCAAAGGTGGAAGTAACGAAAGTAAGAACTAGGAATTTTTTGAAGGTCCTCCAGTTGATCACCTGAACGGTGAAAATGGTGCGTATCGATCATAATTCCCGCGTTAGATCGATTGACAGAATGAAGAATATTTAGCGTATCTGCAAGAGTGCTGACGCTGGCAATAGGAACAAATTCAAGTTCAACGGTAAGATCAAATTGTTTAGCAAGATCACATAACTCGCCAAATTTCTCAATCGCATAATTCCGGTTATCTGTCCAAATACTGCTTAGAACATGTTGTCCACCTAACTCTGCAGCAACTTCTAAAGCTGGCAAGTAGTTTCGTGGATCCATTTCATCAAAAATTCTTGCTAACTCAATATCCAGTAACCTCAAACCTGTGTCTGCAAATGCGGCCTTTGTATCTCTCATCATCTGTTTATTGTTTGCAAGGTCATAATTGGGTTCTCCCGGTAACCCCATATAAATCGGACGAAGACTCACAAAATCATAACCCACTTTAGAAGCAATATGAATGATTTCAGCTGGAGTACAATTAAGTGCAGTAAGGTGCGCAATTGAAAATGGTCTTGTCATCATTTCCCTCCCTAACATACAAGACTAATCTCGTTATCTATTTATTTTTCTATTTTCCGTTGGCTTGTTACCTTTGTGTGTAAAAGTGAAGATGGACCTGCTTTCAACATATAGCTTTCACTACCGCATCCTAGCTTCTGTTTTACGTCTTTTGCAGTGTGGATAACCTTACTAAGGTCGATTCCTGTTTCAACTCCCATTTCATGAAAAGCATAAACCAGATCTTCGGTCGCGACATTTCCTGTTGCTCCCGGTAAATATGGACAACCTCCAAGACCGGCTATCGAACTATCAAAATGAACAATTCCCTGTTGCAACGCACTAACCGCATTTGCAATAGCAAGACCTCTTGTATTATGAAGGTGCAATGTAAATAAAATATCCGGAAAAGTATTACGTAAATGACCAAGCATTTCATATACTTGCTTTGGATTTGCCGTACCAGTAGAATCCGCTAATGAAATTTCTTTAACACCCATAGATTCGTATCTATATACAATCTGATTTATTCTTTCTTGAGGAACTTTCCCCTCAAACGGGCACCCAAAGGCTACGGATATAGAACCTCCCACTTCTATTCCCTTCATCTGTGCTAATTCAATGATTGGATAAAAACCATTCTGTGCTTCTTCCGTTTTACAATTGGCATTAGAGATACTATGTGAGTCAGTGGCAGATAACATAAGCTTTATCTTTTTTATCCCTGCCTCAATGGCCCTTTCTGCTCCTTTTACGTTTGGTACTAATGCTCTGAATTTAATATTTTTTAAGTCATTACATGCTCTGACAACCTCTGTTGCATCCTTTAATTGAGGTATAGCCTTTGGATGAACAAACGAGGTAATCTCGATTGAACTAACTCCTGTTTCTGCTAACGATCGAATGATTGATACTTTTTCTTCTGTAGGAATCCATTGATCATTTATAGCTTGGAATCCATCGCGAGGAGCAACTTCGCAAATATAAGCCCTTGAAGGTAGATCGAATACTGTTAGATTGTTCATACGTTCACTCCTTTGCTTAATAGTTCTTACTGTACCTAAACTGTAAAAGAGATTTATTATATCGATCTAATAAAATAGTAAAAAAATATGTTAGGTTAGATCCCCACCTTTTAACTTTAGTAATAGCAATAAAGAAAGCGTTACCATAATAATACATAATTTCTGAGCGTTTGCAAATACATTTACTGAATTTTCCTAATAATTTAAAAAAGGGAGCCTCTTGGCTCCTTTCTTGTTAATGCAATCATTACGATGATTTTCTTACTACCAGTTCAGGCTGCAAGATAATTCTCTGGGTATCACGGCCTTGGTTGACAATTCTTTGATGAAGTAGAATGGCCGCCTGTGAGCCTATAAGTCTAGCATATGATGAAACGGTAGTTAGAGGTGGGTTATATAATGGTGCCTCATTATTATTATCGAAACCAACAACAGCAAGATCTTGCCCTGGTTTTAATCCGGCATCATTTAATCCAAGCATGACTCCATGTGCAACTAAGTCATTAAAACAAAAGACAGCAGTAGGTGGATTTGCCTGGAATAACACTTTACGAATTGCTCCCATTCCGCCTTCTCTAGTAACAGGACTTTCTACAATAAGTGTCTCATCGATGTCTAAACCTGCTTGTTTTAACGCACTACAATATCCACTCCGCCTTTCCTTCCAAGCGGTTGAACGGGAAGTTCCGCCAAGAAATGCAATCCTTCTATGACCTCTATGAATTAAGTGATTTACAGCCATTTGAGCTCCCACTTCGTAGTCAATTCCTACATAATCACAGGAAACGTTTTCAATTTCTCGAACGGCTAAAACAAGTGGGATGTCTATCGCCTTCACCCGTTCTATACTATTTCCTGAGCTTTCAGAAACAGGACATAGTATGATGCCTCCAACCCGATGTTCGAGCATTCTAGAAATAAGCTGTTCCTGCTTTATATCCGAGTCAAAAGTAGTGCCAAGAAATACAGTATAACCCGCTTCCTCTAATGAATGATGAACACCTCTTAGGAGTTCTGCGTAAAATGGATTCGCGATGTCGGTAATAATTAATCCAACTGTCGATGAAGACTGCGAACGCATATTGGCAGCAACTCTGTCATACACGTAGCCTAGCTCATGCATTGAATTCAATACCTTCTGTTTTGTCTTTTCTGCAATTTTAGAACTGCCACGAACAATTAATGATGCAGTCGCTCGGGAAACGCCAGCATGATTTGCTACATCTTGCAGAGTTACTCTTTTTTTATGCGTCATCAATAATCACCAGCTCACCAAAAATAATTTAGTCTCTTTTCTGTACTTAAATACTACATTAAAAAATTAATATACTATTACTATGTAGTATATAAGTTACAGTGTCAACTTTGTTATTCCATAAACTCAACTAAAAATAAAGACACTTGTGGTATATAAGTTAATATAAGAAGTGAAATAACCATTGCAACGAAAAATGGCATAACCGCTTTCGCAAGTGCTTCAATTGAAATTCCTGAAACACCAGACCCCACAAATAAATTTACGCCTAGCGGAGGAGTGATAAACCCTATAGCCAAATTAACAACCATTATTAAACCAAAGTGAATAGGGTTTACTCCAATATTCATTGCTACAGGCAATAAAAGTGGAGTTAAAATAATAATAGCAGCAACCGTATCCATAAAACATCCTACTATTAATAGCAAAATATTGATTAACAAAAGAATAATAATCGGGTTACTAGAAATAGAAAGTAAGCCTTCTGTAATTTGACTTGGAATTTGTTCGACCGTAAGTATTCGACCGAATGCAGTTGCTGTTCCAACAATAAGCATAATCGTTGCTGTAGTAATACCACTATCGATCAGCATTCGAGGTATGTCTCTAAATTTAAGTTCACGATATAAGAATACACCAGCGATAAAGCCGTATACCACGGCAACTCCAGCTGCTTCAGTAGGAGTAAAAACCCCTCCATAAATGCCCCCTAATATAATAATAGGGACTAAAAGTGCCCATTTCGCATCCCAAGTGGCTTTCAAGAAGTCTTTAAAAGTGCTTTTTCCAATTCCTTTGTACCCTTGTTTTCGAGAATATATATACGTCCAAGTCATTAAGGCGACACCTACTAATATTCCTGGTAGGATTCCAGAGATGAACAACTTCCCTATTGATTGACTTCCAACTACTCCGTACATTACCATTGGGATACTTGGAGGAATGATTACACCTATAGAACCCGCCGCACAGACAACTGCTGTTGCAAATTTCTTATCGTATCCTTGTTTAATCATTGCGGGTATCATTATGCCTCCAACAGCAGCTACAGTTGCAGGACCTGACCCTGAAATGGCAGCAAAAAACATACAAGTAATAATTGCAGCTATGGCAATACCGCCTGTTTTGTCTCCAACAATCGTATTAGCAACTTTAAATAGTCTATCAGAGAGACCGCCCTTCCCCATAATCTCCCCGGCTAAAATAAAAAAGGGAACTGCCAATAGAGGGAATGAATCAATTGAAGTGATTAAACCCTGTGCTAAATATTCTAAGGGCATAGAACCCGAGTATAAAATGGTCACTAATGTAGATAATCCAATTGAAATTCCAATTGGCACGGTAAGTATTAAAAAAAGAGCAAGACTGCCGAATAAAACTAGTGCTGTCATCGTTTTCCCCTCCGTTTCATACATTATATAAAAATATCAACAGAGCAGTTATTACTGTGGTGTTTCTTTCCCAATTAGTATTTTTACCTGTTGGATAATTTGCTGAATCAAACGAATAGTTGTTAATCCCATCCCAATTGGTCCAGCTAAGTAAACAAAACCAACTGGCAAACTAAGGGCAGGTGACAATTGCCCCCATGTAAGAAGCTTTATAGTAATTTGGTATCCATAAATCAGGCCAAAAAGGGCGAATGTCAAAAACAATAAATTGCCTACTATCCTCAATATAGCTTGTGATTTCCCTTTTAGGGCTAAATAAAGCACATCCACACTCATATGTTTTTGCTTTTTCACTCCGTAGCTGATACCTAAGTACACTAACCAAATAAAGCAGTACCTAGCTAGCTCCTCTGACCATGGTAATGAATCCTGCAGAACATATCTCATAAATACCTGAACAGAAATAACAGCTACCATTACAAAAGAAAAAATGCCAATAAATAACTCTTCAAAATGTTCGTCAAGCCAATGTAACCATTTCATCATCCATTCACCTCTTTCTAAAGCTAGATACTCTTTAAGTGGTTCATTTCTTATGTATTTTGGGAGATATGATGAAAGCTTAAGGAGATTTGCCCCCTTAAGCTCGGTGAAGCTTATTCTTTCAACTTATTTATTTCTGCTAACAATTCGTCTACAAATTCCTCTCCGATACTAGCAGAATACTTTTCATAAACTGGTTTAACCTTTTCTAGGAACGCTTCCTTTTCCTCGTCAGAAATATCAGTAACCGTCATACCATTTTCAGTTAGGAATTTATATCCATCTTCATCTTCTTTTTGATTTAACTCTCTTTGATAATCTCTAGCCTCATCAGCCGCTTCTTGTACTGCTTCTTTTTCCTCATCGCTTAATGTATTCCAGAAATCTTTGCTAATTAAGAAAGGACTTGCATTATATACATGGCCAGTCTTCGATAAGTATTTTTGTACTTCATAAAATTTATTAGCTGTAACATTTCCTACTGGATTTTCTTGACCATCAACTACCCCTTGCTGTAATCCTGCGAATAATTCTGTGAACGCCATAGGAGTTGGGTTAGCACCTAATTCAGACCAAATATCCATATGGAGATCATTTTCAAGAGTTCTAATCTTCAATCCTTTAACATCATCTGGCGTTTTTACTTCCTTTACACCATTTGTTAAATGTCTAAAACCATTCTCCCAATAGTTTAATCCTATTACATTCTGACTCTCTAACTCTGCTAATAAATCTGTTCCAATCTTTCCATCTAACACCCCATAGGCTACTTCAGAATTCGGAAATAAGAACGGTAAGTCAAATACGTTAAACTTCGGTACAAACTGAGCGATTGGTCCCGTTGACATAGTAGTTCCTTGAATCGATCCAAATTGTAACGATTCAAAGACTTCACGATCCCCACCTAGTTGACCGTTTGGATATACTTCTACTTTTATGGATCCGTTTGTTTTACTTTCTACTAATTCTCCAAACTTCACTAACCCTTTTGTAAGCGATCGATCTTCTGATGTTACGACTGCTAATTTCATTAATTTCTCACTAGTCTTAACATCGGAATCCTTAGGTTCTTCATTATTCTCATTATTTGCAGATTGTTGTGAACACGCACCTAGAACCATTAAACATAAGACGAATAATAATGATAAAACTCTTTTCATTTCTCATTCACTCCTTATTGAAAATTTTAGAAACTATACTTTAACTAAAAAAGATAACGCTTTCAAAAATTAACAATCCTTACCTTTGACCCCTCTTTGATCGTGTGCAAAATGATAAAAATTCAGATATTCAGAATACGCTTTCATTTATGAGATCGATTTAATTTATCGCTAACTAAATCTCCTCCTCTCTTATCTTCTTGATCTAACTTTTGGGATATACTTCGAAAGATTAAATCGATCTAATTTATATCCATAATTTCTCTGTGTTTATAGTA
>WTKE01000005.1 GCA_011524525.1 Bacillus sp. (in: firmicutes)
TATTAATATTTGTAACTTTATCTAATCCTAACCGTATAGTTTACTACAGTTTCCAAATTAGGAAAGAAAGAAGGGCGAAAATGACTCAATATGCTCTAGAAGTTCACAACCTTACAAAGCAAATAGGGAAAAAAATGATTATTGAAAATGTAACTTTTCAAATTGAAAAAGGAGAAATCTTTGGTTTACTTGGTCCTAACGGAGCCGGAAAAACAACCATCATCCGGATGATCGTCCACTTAATTAACCGGACAGAAGGAAAAGTAGTGATAAATGGGCATGACCTAGATCAATCGTTCAATGAAGCAATGGGAGAAATAGGGGCCATTGTGGAAAATCCTGAATTCTATAAATATATGAGTGGTATGAAAAACCTAAAGCATTATATGAGAATGGCCACAAAAGATGTTTCAGTTGAACGACTTGATGAGGTCATACGTTTGGTTGGTCTGGAACAAGCAATCCATCAGAAAGTAAGAACATATTCTCTAGGGATGAGACAAAGACTCGGAGTAGCTCAGGCTTTATTACATAGTCCAAGTATACTCATTCTTGATGAACCGACGAATGGACTTGATCCACAAGGAATAAGAGAATTTCGTGATTATTTAAGATTATTAGTGAATCAAGGTATTTCCGTTTTGGTCTCCTCCCATTTGCTCTCAGAAATGGAACTGATGTGTGATCGTTTTGCCATTATAGAGGAAGGTAAGCTTACTCATATCTCTCGAATGAATGAAACAGTTCATCTAAGCAGCCAAACTAAACAACAGGTGATGTTTGAGGTTGATCACACTGAACAGGCCTTTAATCTTCTAGTAAATCAAAATTTGGGTGAAGAAAGGAAGGTAGAGGCGGGTTTTATATATTCATATATGGATCGCGAGACAGTTGCTAATGCAAATCAGCTATTTGTCTCGAACGGATTACAAGTGTATGAAATTTCTTATTTAAAAGCATCGCTTGAAGATCGCTTCCTCGAGCTTACAAATAAAGAAAAGAAGGAGCAATCGAAATGATCGGACTTATTCAAAATGAAATGATAAAAATCTTCGAGAAGCGGGCAAGCTGGATTTATATTGCAATACTAATGGTTGCAATGGTGATAGGTGGATTTATTTATCAAAGAATAAATGGAGAAGCTGATGATAATTGGCGTGAAAACTTAGAAGCACAGAATGCTCAATATAAACAAGAAATAGAGCAAACTCCCGCCGATCAAGATCCAACATGGCTAGAAGATCAAATTAATCAAAATGAAAGATTTCTTGAGAAAAATATCAATCCAACGGCAAAAAACAATTGGCATTTTATGAACGATGTCGTTATAGGCGTAACAACACTTGTCACCTTGTTTTCTGTTATTGTAGCAAGTGCGGTTGTCGCTGCAGAGTTTTCTGATGGCACAATTAAACAACTGCTTATAAGACCGCATAAAAGATGGAAAGTCTTATTGTCAAAATATGTTTCGGTATTATTATACGCTCTCATCTTAATGGCCACATTATTTGTCTCAGGATTCATTGTAGGGATTTTATTTTTTGGTTTAGGAGACTTTCAGACACCATTTTTCGAATATACGCTAGATGGGCAAAAAGAGGCCGTACTTGGTACGCAGTTTCTTTTAAAAACAGTCTATTTTCTTCCTAGCTTGTTAATGATCACAACGATTTCCTTTATGTTATCCACCCTATTTAAAAGTCAGGCTGTAGCAGTGGGGATAGGGATTTTTGTTCTATTTGTTTCAAATACATTAGGTGGACTTATTATTATGCTCGCTGAAGAATATACTTGGGCAAAGTTTCTTATTTTTCCTCATCTAGACTTAACTGTGTTTGCCTTCCAAGATAAGATTTTGCAAAATATTACCTTAGCGGGTTCCCTACTCATTCTTACCGTATATTATATTGTGTTTATGATTGCGACGTTTGTTTATTTTCAAAAACGTGATGTGAGTATTTAAATCAAATATAACAAGGAGAGAGGTAGAAATAGCTACCTCTTTTCTTTTTGTGATAAAGTAGGTGTAGCATTTCTTAACGAAAGAGAGTGTAATAGAAAAATGACAAATAAACTATATTATGAAGATGTGTATCAATCCACTTTTGTAGCAACTGTTACAAAAAGTGAGAACGATTATATTGTACTAAGTGAGACTGCCTTTTATCCTACTGGTGGAGGGCAACCATGTGATACGGGAACAATTAACGGAAAAAAAGTATCGAATGTGGAAGAAGTGAATGGGGAAATTCTTCATTATATAAATGATCCCGTTCCTGTTGGTTCGAAAGTTGAGGGAGTTATCGATTGGGAAAGAAGATTTGATCATATGCAGCAGCATGCTGGACAGCATATCCTCACTGCCGCATTTGTAGAACTATACGGTTATGAAACCATAAGTTTTCATCTTGGGTCAGAAAAAGTAACAATCGATCTTAATGTAGAGAATATCTCTTCTACTGAGTTGGAAAAAGTCGAGCAATTAGCTAACCAGATTATTCTAGAACAAAGAATTATAGAGGCTAAATGGGTTTCAAGAGAGGAAGTAGGCCAATATCCGTTAAGGAAAACCCTTTCAGTTGAAGAAAATATCCGCTTAGTAATCATTCCAGAATTTGATTATAACGGTTGTGGAGGTACACATCCACAAAATACAGGTGAGGTACAAGCGATTACAATCTTGCGTACTGAGCGACAAAAGAAACAAACAAGGGTAGAGTTTGTATGTGGTCACCGTGTTCGAAAGCAGATTCATGATAAGACAACTGTTGTATCAAAGTTAACAAGTCTCTTACATGCACCTCAAAATGAACTAGAGACTGCCTCCCTCCGTCTCATTGATAGAAATAAAACACTTGAAAAAGAAATAAAGGTTTTACAAAACACTGTTTTACAGTTTGAAGCTCAGGACTTATTAAAAGAAGCAATAAAAGTTGCACACCATAGAGTGGTACAAGCTACTTTTGCTGATAAGGGCCTCCAAGAACTACAAACCATTGCTCGTTATGTTTTGGCTATTGACCCTGAAGTCAATGTCCTTTTCGTTTCAGAGATAAATGGGAAACTTCAATTTGTGTGTCAAAGAGAAGAGTCGGCTATCAATATGAAGAAACTTGCTCAATCAATTTTACCAGTGATCCATGGAAGGGGAGGAGGAAATGAAAAACAGGCACAAGGAGGTGGAGAGGCTAAAACAATAACTTCAGATGCACTCCTTACAATGTTTTTACATCAATTAAAATAAGATTTAATGATACTATAATATTATTATGTTAACTAAAAACGTGAGGGATTATCATTGAATGAAGATTTATTCCAAAAAGCAGAAGAGTTTATCAATCTTTGCTATTTAGAACTAGAAAAAGATCATGTAACCTTGTTAACAAGAGTGGAAGAAGTTAAAAGTTCGATTCTTAAAACGGGAACATATGAACATACATATGAAGAACTTTCCCATGGGGCAAAGATGGCATGGAGAAATAGTAATAAATGTATTGGACGATTGTTTTGGGAGTCATTGATTGTTAAAGATTATCGTCATTTAAATCATTCCGATGAAATCATCGAGGCACTTTTTGAACATATCAATTTTGCTACAAACAATGGTCATATTAAACCGACCATTTCTATTTTCAAACAAGAAACAAAGGAGAATTCTATACGGATTTGGAACCACCAGCTTGTTCGTTATGCTGGATATGATACACAACAAGGAATAATTGGAGATCCTCACTCAATTCCATTTACAAAGGTGTGTGAAGAGCTAGGGTGGGAGGGGGACCATACAAATTTTGATCTTTTACCTCTAGTGGTTCAAGTAAATAATGAAAAACCAAATTGGAAAACTATCCCCTTGAGTCTAGTTCTTGAGGTTAATCTTTCACATCCGGAATATGAGTGGTTTGAAGAATTAGAATTAAAGTGGTATGGTGTACCGATGATCGCTGATATGCGTCTGGAAATTGGTGGTATTCAATACACGGCTGCTCCTTTTAATGGATGGTATATGGGAACAGAAATAGGTGCTAGAAATTTAGCCGATGAAGATAGATACAATGTGTTGCCTTTAGTTGCTGAGCACATGAAATTAGATATGTCTAGAAATAGTAGTCTTTGGAAGGATCGAGCGCTACTTGAAGTGAACCGAGCGGTGCTATATTCCTATAAAAAAGGGGGAGTAAGTATTGTTGACCATCACACCGCAGCGGCTCAGTTTAAGTTGTTTGAAGAAAGAGAGAAAGAAAAAAGACGAAAATTAACAGGCAATTGGACTTGGTTAATACCCCCTGTTTCTCCCGCATTAACCCATATTTTTCACCAACAATATGACAACAGCACTGAATTGCCAAATTATTTTTATCAAGTAGCTCCTTATGAAAAGAAATAGATTTTGTCTATTTCTTTTCATTTTAAATAAAACGCTTCCATTACAAAAGAACTATTGTTAATATAGGTATAAAGTACAACCTATAAATGGAGGAGCAATCATGAATATCACTGTTCGAAAAAAAATTATAGGTAGTTTTGTTATTGTTTTAATTATGTTAGTGGTTGTAGCAAGTGCTGGGATTTTTCAACTTTATTCAGTAAACAATACGTATCAATCATTCTTAAAAAAAGAAGTAGGTCAAAAGCTAGAAGTCAAAAATCTCCAAGAGCAAATGATTAGAAAATCAGCAGCCGTTCGGAGCTTCCTACTCACTGGAGAAGCTGATTATCTTACAGAATACGATGAAGCAGTTAAGAGCTTTGATAACTCTATGAAGAAATTAAAAACAACCATCACTGATAAGGAGTTATTAAATACGCTAACAGCTCTTGAGGAAATGTCAAAAAATGATTCGCAGTTTGCTCAAGACCAAATACAAATGAAGAAAGACAATGATGAATTAGGTTATTTAATTCTAGCAAAATCAACTGCACAAACGTTAGGAATGCAGTTTAATGCAAAAGTAAATGAACTTCTAACTATACAGGAAAAACATTTAGACCACGCAAGTAGCTTGACCACAAAAAAAATAGATGGAATTGTCACAATAATGATTGTAATAAGTGTATCTGCAATTCTTGTGGCATTAGCACTAGCAACAATTATAAGTCTACAGATTGCAAAACCAATTGTTTATGCATCTAAGGCTATTGAGAAGGTTGCGAGCGGAGACCTTTCAATTGATGAGATACAAGTGAAGAATAAAGATGAACTAGGAGCAATGATACAGTCTGTCAACTTAATGGTTTCTGGATTAAGAGAAGTAGTTGTTCAAGTGAGAGATTCATCAGCTCAAGTTGCAGCTAGTAGTGAACAACTAAGTACAAGTGCGCAGGACAGTACTCAAGCAAGTGAACAAATCTCTCATATTGTTGAACAAAACTCAGAGGGTATGGATCTACAACTGCAACATCTAACCAAAATTCACGCATTAATTGAAGAGATGTCTAGCAATATAAATTTAATTACAAAAAGTAGTGAAAAAATGCTCGTTACAGTAGATAATACATTTCAAGTTACTGATCAAGGAGCATTATCTATTGAAAAAGTTGTTAACCAAATGAATCTTATCAATGATGGAGTTTTGAATGCTTCAGAAATCATTCGTCAACTAGGGAGACGTTCGAATGAAATTACTTCTATCCTAAACATGATTACCACAGTTGCAGATCAAACGAATTTGCTAGCCTTAAATGCCGCAATTGAAGCGGCAAGAGCAGGTGAACATGGCAAGGGTTTTGCTGTAGTTGCCGACGAAGTAAGAAAGCTCGCAGAGGAATCAAAAAAATCAGCGGATCAAATTACAAAAATGATTTCTTATATCCAATCTGAGACCGATTTAGCTGTTTCTGCAATGGAAGAACAGTCTCACAAAGTATCTGAAGGATTCGAATATAGTCAGGATGCAAAGAAAGCGTTTGCTCTTATTGGAGAGTCAATGGGAGATGTAATTGAAAAGGTATCTGACGTTTCATGTGCCATTGAGCTACTAAGTATGCATAGTTCAAATGTCGTACAAGCAATTGACGAGGTAAAAGGAATCGCAGAAGAAAGCGTTGCAACTACTAGAGAGGTTGCAGCAGGAACAGAAGAAAACGTTGCTACCCTTCAAGAAGTAACCGCAAGTGCTCAAGACCTATCAGGAATGGCCGAAACCTTACAGCAGTTAGTTCGCCGATTTAAGATATAAAATAGAACAGCATCTAGTTTCAACTAGGTGCTGTTCTATTTTATTTTATATGGTATAATGAGTTTGATATTATATACTACATATGAAGAAACCACAAGGGGAGCGTTATGCTGAGAGTGAACGTTTGTTCTGACCCTTTGAACCTGTTAGATAATTCTAGCGCAGGGATGTGGACTGACTGAATTTTTCGTGCAATGATGTCTATCTACGCTCTCCTTGAGGTTTCAAAAAAAGGGGAGATTTTTTTATGGGAAACAAACGACTAATTATGATGATCGAAGCGTCTTTTTTTGCAGCCTTTGCACTAATTCTTGACCTTCTACCATCGATCAAGCTATCGCCTAATGTTTCAATATCGTTTGCGATGGTACCGATTTTAATTATTGCTTTTAGATGGGGATTCATTGCTGCTTCCGCTTCTGGCTTTTTATGGGGACTATTACAAATTGCTATGGGTGATGCTTATATCTTAACTCCGTTACAGGGATTCATTGAGTATTTTCTTGCCTTTGCGTTTATTGGATTTGCAGGTTTCTTTATGAAAAAAATTCAGGCTGCACTAACTGAAAGTAAGAAGAAAGCCCTTCAATGGATCATAGTCGCCACATTCGTCGGAAGTGCGGCTCGTTATTTTTGGCATTTTATCGCGGGATTTTTATTCTGGGGAGAATATGCACCGGAAGGGATGTCTCCATTCTTGTTTTCACTAGGCGTGAACGGTGGCACAATGATTGGGGCAGCCATTTATTGTTCGGTCATTTTATTCCTGTTAGTGTCTAGCTCACCAAGATTCCTTCTCCACAAAAGGGTATCCTCTTCAGAGACCATGAAAAAAATATCGTAATCGTAAACTCGCCATGTATGGGCGAGTTTTTTGTATGATTTTTCCTCAATGAGAGAAACTATTCCAATAACTATTCAAATGGAGGATTTCATGAAAAAAACTTCATTTATCATTTTTTTGGTCATTTTTACACTGTTCCCTCATCATGGGTATGGCCAGGAAGTGAAAAAAGCAGCTATTATTATTGACGATTTTGGCGGTGGTGTGGGAGGTGTAAAGGATTTTCTAGAAGGTGATGTGCAAATAACGGCGGCTATTATGCCTTTTAATGAACTTTCTAAAAAGCATGCAGAATGGGCATATGAAAATGGCATAGAGATCATGGTACATTTGCCTATGCAACCAAAAAAAGGAAAGGCATCTTGGTTAGGACCGAAGCCAATAACGAATGATTTATCAAAGGAAGAAGTAAGAAAAAGAGTCATTGATGCTATCGATAGTGTTCCTCATGCTATGGGATTAAATAATCATATGGGCTCGCTTGTCGTTGAGAATGAAGAGATTGTCAGAGTGATTGTCGAAGTGGCAAAGGAAAAGCAGCTATATATTGTAGATAGTGCAACAAGTCCAAAATCAAAATTTGAGGAAATCACTGAGGAATTAAATGTCCCTTTTATAAAGCGAGACGTGTTTTTGGATGATATCTGTTCTGTGAATCAGGTCAAGAAACAAATGCTTATTCTTGCAAGGATTGCAGAAAGCAGGGGCACCGCTGTTGCGATTGGTCATGTTGGTACATCAGGTAAGGTTTGCTCGTTAGGAGTTACTGAGTCAATGCCTGAATTTAAGCAGAAGCATATTAAGGTCGTACCTGTATCCGAGCTATTATCTGACTCCATTCGTTCAAAGTATTTTCATCTATATTAAAAAGGGCTGTCCAGTGGGTGGGATCCTCCCACTGGACAGCCCTTTTTATTGAAACATGCTTGGAACTTGATTATTTTCTACATTCACGTCGTCTGAAGTATACAAAAGAATGGACACCGAACCTCCAATTACTTTTGAACGTATTAAGATAGGATGCTTATAGTTGTTCCTAAAAACAAAGTCAGGTCCATACCAGCTAACTGTTGCATCGCGACCTGGAGGAACATAAGGGACACGTTTGGAGTGGGAATATCGTTTCACAATTTTTAACCCTGCTCGGTCCACAGCATTAAAGAGTGTAGAAGATACTTGGCAAATGCCTCCACCGACCCCTTCAGAAAGCTCACCTCGAACAATTATAGGAGCTGGCATATATCCTCGATCTTTTGTCCGTTGACCAACTACTTCATTGAACGAAAAGGTCTGACCTGGAAAAAGAACGTAGTTATTAATCGCTTCAGACGATTTTCGTATATTGTTCGTTCTTGATGTGTTGTAGCTATTGAAATACGTCACATAATATCCGATCGCTTGTTGTCGAATTCTTGATAATAACTCACTATCCACCTCTGGATAAATCGGTTTTTTAGGTACTTTAAGTGTTTTTGCCCCTTTACTATAAAAATAGGAATGATATAGGGTATGAAAGGCTCTCTTATTCAGTTGATATCCCAGCTCTTCTGGCTGTAAATTACCGTGATCATCAAGATAAGCATTTTTTGGTTCTACGTATACTTGTTGGGAGAGTTCAGCAGTTAAGATGTCAAGATGATTCAAGTCCATTAGAGGAGTATTTGGAAGAGGAAAGACTAGTTCTTCGCGATTCACTGTCATAATGGGTTGATCATTATCAATTAATGTGAGTACATCGTGATCGGTTGGCTGTTGAATTAGCATAAGAATAGATAAAAGTCCTGTTAATTTCAATTGAATCATCCTTCCACTTAGGTACCACAGTATTATTCCAAGATCACGATTTCCTTATGCGGAGATTAAAATATGAAAAAGACTGGGAATTCCCAGTCTTTGATTAAGCTTTTTCAGTTGTTTCTTGCTTTTGTTTAGGCCAGCTCTCTACACCTTTTAATCCTGGGATACTATCTTCAAAAAACACAGGATCAAGTCCTTGCTTACGTTGTTCAAGGTAATTATCAAGTGTTTTAAAAGCAATATTACCAAGTAAACCAATAGCAATAAGGTTTGTAAAGGACATAATCGCCATTGCTAAGTCGGCCAAATCCCAAACAATTTGTAAACTTGCAACAGCACCGAAAATGACCATTCCAACAGCGAGAATTCGGAAAATAATTAAGGCCACTTTACTCTTATGAACAAACTCTATATTTGCTTCCCCATAGTAGTAATTCCCTATAATTGAAGAAAATGCAAACATAAAAATGGCAAAGGTTAAGAAAAGACTTGCCCAGCTTCCAAAATGTTCACCTAATGATGCTTGTGTTAGTTCAATACCTTGAAGGCCCGTCGTATAAGAGTCAGACAGTAAGATAATAAATGCGGTAGCTGTACAAACTACAAGAGTATCAAAGAACACACCTAATGCTTGAACAAACCCTTGTTTTGCAGGATGAGACACAACTGCAGTCGCTGCAGCATTTGGCGCACTACCCATACCAGCTTCATTTGAGAATAATCCTCTTTTTACACCCATCATAATCGCAGCACCCATTCCACCACCAATTGCTTGGTCGATCCCAAATGCATTATTAATAATAAGTGCTAAAACGCTTGGAACTTCCTTAATATTCGTAAGGATAATGTATACGGCTAAAATAATATAAAAGAATGCCATAATCGGTACGATAACAGACGAAAACTTTGCGACGCGTTGTACTCCCCCAAATATAATTACGGCTGTTAAAATGGCTAATACGATGCCTACAAGTAATCCATCAAAACCAAATGAACTGTTAAATGAAGCAGCAATAACATTACTTTGAACACTAATGAACGTTAATCCAAAAGAAAAGATGATACCAAAGGCAAATACTTTACTAAGTCCAACGGAACCGAGTTGTTTTCTCATATAATAAGCTGGACCGCCTTTAAATCCAGCTCCATCTTTTACTTTATAGATTTGTGCTAAAGTACTTTCAACAAATGCGCTTGCGCCTCCTAAAATGGCAACCATCCACATCCAAAAAACAGCACCAGGACCACCAACTGCTATAGCCATTGCTACCCCAGCAATATTTCCTGTCCCAATTCTTGTAGCAGCACCGATAAAAAATGCTTGTAGTGAGGTAACCCCTTTTCCACTCGATACATTTGTATTTTTATCTTTTAGTACGCGAAACATTTCCCCGATTTTTACGATCTGGACAAAGCGCATTCTTATGGTGAAATAAATGCCCAAGCCTAATAATAAGCCAATTAAAATATATGACCATAAGATATTATTCGCTTGTCCGACAATTGTTTGAATCCATTCCATTGATTATCCTCCTGATGTCGAAATCTGTGTTTTTATACACAATAGTTGAATTATCTAGAAATTCAGCTTATATGTCAATTGATATTTGGGTCTGAGGTTATGAAAAACAAATAAAAAAGACGTTACATGAACGTCTCTACTTGGTATTTTCTATTTCCTTTAAAATTTTCACCTGAATTTTAGATACTCTAAGTTCATCCA
Source organism: Bacillus sp. (in: firmicutes) (assembly GCA_011524525.1). Classification (GTDB taxonomy): domain Bacteria; phylum Bacillota; class Bacilli; order Bacillales; family Cytobacillaceae; genus Robertmurraya_A. The sequence goes on from WTKE01000005.1 coordinate 10,544, forward strand.
ATTGGGTTGCCGTAAACTGTACACCATTAAATGAAATAGAGGGTTGCTCATTTTGCTCAGGAAATCTTCCTAGTTCGCCAATGAAAAAACCACTCAATGTTTCATATTGGTCTAAAGGAAGATCAAGTTTTAATACTTCTTCCACATCATCTAAACTAGTCGTTCCTAAGATGGTATATTCATCATTATTTACTTTAAGTATTTCAATCTCATCTTCTTCATGCTCATCATATTCATCAAAAATATTACCCACAATTTCCTCGAGTAGATCTTCAACGGTGACAATTCCGTCAGTTCCTCCATATTCATCTAGTACAATGGCCATATGTGTTTTGTTTTTTTGTAGCTCTTTAAACACATCATCCGTCCGCATCGAACCAATTACGTAAAATGGAGGACGAATAATTTTTTTCATTTCAAAAGGACGATTATCTTCATGCTCCATAAATTCAATTAGGTCTTTTACATGGAAGGTACCAATAATCGTATCCATATCTTCTTCGTATACGGGGAATCTCGTATACTTTTCTTCATTTACAATGCGTACAACATCTTTTATGGTTGCATCAGCAGGAATACCAGCAATATTAGTACGATGAGTCATTATATCGGTAACATACGTATTATCAAAGGCAAAAATATTGTTTATCATAACGCTTTCCGCCTCTTGTATGGTCCCTCTTTCTTTGCCAATATCAAGCATTAGTTTGATTTCTTCTTCTGTTGCATCCTCATCCTCCGCATGTGGGTCTACACCAAAAAGACGAACAACAATATTTGTGGAGCCAGTGAGTAATTTTACAAAAGGCGCAGAAATCTTTGACAAGGTAGTAAGAGGAATTACGGCTATCATCGAGATGGCTTCTGCTTTTTTCATTGCCAACCGTTTTGGAACTAATTCTCCAAACACGAGAGTAAAGTATGACAAAATGATTGTAATAACAAAAACAGAAACGGTACCAAGCATTCTTTCTGATAACGGTACTCCTAAAGCAAGTAGTAGTTGTGTGAAGTCGCTAGCAAAGTTTTCAGCAGCAAACGCACTCGCTAGGAACCCAGCTAATGTGATGCCAATTTGTATCGTAGCCAAAAAGCGACTTGGTTCACTTAATAGTTGGTGAAGCATCTTAGCCTTTTTATGTCCTTCATCAGCCATGACTTTAATTTTATTATCATTTAAGGAAATGAGTGCAATTTCTGAAGCTGCGAAAAAGGCATTTAATAAAATTAATACGATTAATATAACGAGTTCAATGGTCAAAACAAAATCATCCTTTTAAGATATTTTCTACTTCTATGTATAAAGTATTCTTCTTTCGCATGTATAAAATACCGCTCTATTCTAATATATGAAATGGAAAAATAACTGTAAAGGAAAATACTTCTAATCATAAACGAATATCAGGTTTATTACTTTTGTTTCTGACATAAATAGGTGAAAACATTGTCTTATTTTGCTGTACTTTCATATATAAGAAGTAGGAGGTGAAGAATAATATGGTGAAAATATTTTTGGATCCTGGTCACGGAGGCTCAGACCCTGGTGCGACTGGTAATGGTCTTCAAGAAAAAAATTTAACGCTCAGCTTAGCTTCTACCATTCGTAATTTTCTTATCAATGAATACGAAAATGTGGAAGTTAAAATGAGTCGAACAGGAGACCAAACTGTGAGTTTAACTTCCCGAACAAATGCAGCTAACACTTGGGGAGCGGATTTCTACCTGTCAATTCATGTAAATGCAGGTGGGGGAACTGGATTTGAGAGTTATATTTACCCTAATGTTGGAGTTCCTACAACAACTTATCGTCAAGCTATTCACGAGGAAGTGATTAAAGCGGTAAATTTCTCAAATAGAGGACAAAAGCAAGCTGATTTTCATGTCTTAAGGGAAACCAGTATGGATGCGGTCCTTACAGAAAACGGGTTTATAGATAATACTTCAGATGCAGAAAAATTAAGAAGTCCAGCTTTTATTACAACCTTGGCAAGGGGACATACGAACGGGTTGGCTAGGGCATTTAATTTAAGAAGAAAATCTACGCCTGCTCCATCCCCTGGACAAGGAGTTTATCGTGTCCAGATTGGAGCATTCCGAACAAGAGAAAATGCTGAAAGGCTAGCTGAAAGAGCAGTTGCGAAAGGATTTGAGACCTATGTGTACCAAGAGGATGGATTATTTAAATTACAAATAGGAGCGTTTGCAGATAGAAATAGAGCTGAAGAATTAGCAAGGAGGGCAGAAAGAGAAGGATTTGATGCGTTTGTACATCAAGGGTGAACTCGTAGCACTTCTAAAAGGAGTGCTTTTCTTTTTATGGACAAGTTTGGTGGTCGAGTAAGCAACGGTTTTCGCATAGAATGTATTTTTTATGAGTATACATAGAAGAAAAAGTTGAATTTGTTGCTGTAAGGAGGGGAATCGGTGAATAATGAGGTTGTGCAATATTATGTTGTGAACGAGGATTTGAAGCTGTCTCCGGGGAAACTTGCCTCACAAATTGCCCATGCTGCTACTATATCCACCATAAATATGGTCAGCTCTAAACAAGCTAGGTTTCCTGATTACTTTGAATACTATGTAGAATGGTACCAATCAGGAATGAAGAAAATGATATTAAGAGGCAGTGAAAACGAGCTAGAAACATTGGTGGAAAGCGGTTTTTATGCGGTCCATGAAAAAGGAGTCACGGAAGTGCTTAATGGAAAGTTATCCGTTGTTGCATTACCACCAATGCCTAGATTGTTAAGTAAAAGATTTGTAAGCCAGTTTAAAAGGTATTGACATAAAATGAACGGAATTTTCAAAAACTGCTTGCTTGTTATTCAAGTCAGCAGTTTTTTCCTATTGTTGTGGAAATTGTGAAAATATATGCCTGAATAAGAAGGATTACAGCAAAGTTTGTGGAATAATATACAGAATATTAAGACAATGTGAAATAACTCCCTCTCTTTTTGTATATATTTAATAGTAAGAAAAGAATAAGGAGGAGAAAAATATGGGAAAGATACTGAATACATGGTCATTTTTCATGGTGTTACTTTCTTGTGGACTCGTATTTGTTCTCTCAACTAATATACTTACTTCTTACTTTATCCAGTGGGTTGGAATTCATCCGTTAAAAATGATTTACTATTTCACAATGATTGTATTTTTCGTAGGCATCATTGGTTTTTCAGGTGTTACTAATTGGAAAGGGGCGGTAAGAAGTGTTATTACTGTAGGCCTAGCAGCATTTATTATCATTTTTTTGGCCTATATCATTTATGTTGGCAATTTATCTGAGTAAAAAGGAGGGGACAACAATTGCGTGACGTTGAATTAAAAGCGATTTTTGACCATCACATAGCACAAAAATACTTGACTAGATCAGGCATTTCACATGCGATTGCTGTCGCTTATCATTCCTTTCACTTAGCAAAGAAACACTCAGTACCTGTTGATTTAGCAGCAAAAGCTGGGTTGCTGCATGATATTGGCCACTTCACTTGGTATAAAAATGGGAAGTGGGATTATGAAATGTATAAAAAATACGATATCCATCCTATAAAAGGGGCTGAACGCGCTCATAAATTATTAATTCGCCTCGGTGAAAACCCTGCGTCAGCAAAGGTCATTTCTCATGCTATTTTATTTCATACCGATTCGTTTCTACCAACAAATACAATCATAAGAACCCCCTTACAAGAAATCGTAAAAAAAGCGGATGAAATGGATGAGGAAGAAGGGGGATTGCATCATTATCGAACCATTTCAAATGAAAGGGCAAGAAGTAGTTTAGAAAGATTAGATCACATGATTGATATCGAGTTAAATGGGGGATAAAACACTTTTCTATTACAGAAAGGTGTTTTTTTATGCTAGAAAACGGTTTGTGCCATCAACTGTTACAAAATCGCCACAAATCAATAAACGTTGATATATCAACGTTTATAAGGGTCGGAGTACCTTGTGGATGCCGAAAAATAGCCCTCTAAGGGAATTTTCCGAGGTGGGTAAGGAAATCCCCCGATACGTTCAATTGAGTTCAAGACATAAAATGAAAATAACTTAAATGGTGATTTTTCAAGGAGGAGCTAAAAAATGCAAGGAGAACTTTCAGCAAATACAAAAGCAACACATTCAATCGATCGTGCGTTTGCTTCTAAGTTTGCCAAATCTATGTTTATAAGTGTGTGCGGACTAGCAATTTTATCATTTATCGGAACGAGAATGTTTACTCATATCGATTTAAACCTATACGGATACATGGTTGGTACGATTGTTTTTTTAGGAGGATTCTTTTATCGATTTATCGCATGGGGAGAACGTCCACCCACAAAAATCTTTATTAAAAAGGGATTAAAACTTTTGTTTAGAAAGTCTACCCCTAAAACGACTACAGAACACTTAGTCACCTACCGTTTTATCTGGAATCGTGGGATCTATCGTTGGACTCAACATATTTTAATGGGTTGGGGTTGTGTAATAGCAGCATTCGTTACCTTCCCACTAGTGTTTGGATGGATGTACTTTACGATGGAAGAGAATGGATATTACACGGTTGTTGGAATGGGAATTAATATCATGACAATTAAAGCAGACGGTGCTTTAGGCTACCTTTTCTATAATGCATTAAATATTTCTGCCGTTATGGTAATCACAGGTGTTTGCATGATTATTTACAGACGCTTGAAAAACATGCAAGCACGTGCAGAACAAACAGTAGTTTACGACTTTTTGCCATTATATTTACTACTATTTGTTAGTATCACAGGTATTGCATTGACGTTTATCAATATGTTTTTACACGGATGGGGACATTCGGTCATGTCATTAATTCATCAATATTCCGTTATTGTTACCTTAATATATTTACCATTTGGAAAATTAGCACATATTCCTTTCCGCCCAGTAAGTATTTTTGCTAGAAACTACCGCGAGCATTATGCTGAGCAGTCGATGAAGCATTGTAAGGTCTGTGGTGAGGGATTTGTATCAACAGAACAATCAAATGATGTCGTACATGTACTAGGCGTGAACCATATGGAATTTAAAAAGGAAGACTTTCATCTTGCAGAATTATGTCTTCCATGTCGGAGAAAGTATCGTATCGCTCAGTTCTCTGGCTTCCCTACACATGAAGTGAAAGTTAAGGAGGCAAACCAGAATGCAAAGGGATAAATTTTTTAAAGAAGTAAAGAACTTATATCATCCAAATGAGAAACTAGTGAAAACGCACTGTAGTTATTGCGGGATGCAATGTGGAATGAATTTACGAGTGAATACAAAAACAAACAAAATTATTGGCGTAGAGCCTCGTTATGAATGGCCTGTAACTGTTGGGAAAATGTGCCCGAAAGGTGTGACAGCTTACCAGCAAACGAATCATGATGATCGTATCTTACGGCCGCTAATTCGTGATAATCAAGCTTTAAAAGGAACAAAAGAAGGTTTCCGTGAGGCAAGTTGGGAAGAAGCATACAATTTAATCGTAAAGAAATTCCAAGAAATACAGAAGGATTATGGAAAAGATAGTCTTTCAGTTTTCAGCGGAGTTTCCATGACAAATGAGAAATGCTATTTAACTGGAAAGTTTGCTCGTGTCGCACTAGGCACAAGATATATTGATTATAATGGCCGCTTCTGTATGTCAAGTGCAGCTGGTGGATTTATGAGATCACTAGGTGTCGATAGAGGCTCAACAATTCCTTGGACAGATATACATGAGACAGATTGCTTGCTTATAGCGGGAAGTAATACAGCTGAATGTCATCCAACCTCTATGTTCCGCATTTGGAATGTACAAGAAAGAGGAGGATACATCATTGTGGTTGACCCACGTGAAACACCAATTGCAAGAAGAGCGGATCTTCATTTGGATCTTCGTCCAGGTACTGATCTTGCCCTTGCAAATGGAATTCTCCATCAATTAATCGAAATGGGCCATATTGATGAATATTTTGTGAACAATCACACAAATGGATTTGAAGAGACTAAGGAAATAGTGAAACAGTTTACTCCAACATATACAAGTGAACTTACAGGTGTTGCTCCAGAGAAGATTATAAGAGCAGCTGAGATATATGGGAAAGCTCCCAATGCTGTAGTAATGTTTGCTCGTGGAATTGAGCAACAGCATAAAGGTGTTGACAATGTTTCCGCGTATACCAATTTAGCTCTCGTAACGGGCAAGATTGGTCGACCAAAATCAGGCGTAGCCACTTTTACTGGTCAAGGAAATGGGCAAGGTGGACGAGAGCACGGGCAAAAGGCGGATGCGCTTCCTGGTTATCGTAAAATTGCCAATCCAGATCATGTTCGAGAAGTAAGTAAAGTATGGGGAATTAAGCCGGAAGAAATGCCACAAGCAGGTGTATCAGCGTACGAGATGTTTGAGCTGATGACAGATAAAACGATTAGAGGCCTTTACTTACTATGCTCAAACCCAGCAGTGAGTGCTCCAAATCTTAACTATGTACGAAACGCATTAAAAAATCTCGATTTTATGGTTGTTGCAGATTTTTATCTTTCTGAATCAGCAGAATTTGCCGATGTCATTCTTCCTACAACCACTTGGTCTGAGGATGAGGGAACGGTCACCAATATCGAAGGTCGTATCATTAAAATTAATAAAGCACAAGAGCCTGTTGGTGAATCTAAGCCAGACTGGGAAATTCAAGTTGAGCTTGCTGAAAGACTTGGAAGAGGGCAATATTTCAGACATTTAAAAACAGCAAAAGATGTGGGGGAAGAATTCCGCTTAGCCTCTAAAGGTGGTTACGCAGACTATTATGGAGCCACGTGGGATAAGATCGAGAAGCAAGATGGAGTGTTTTGGCCTTGTAAAGATGAAGCTGATAAAGGAACACCACATATGTTCTTAGACAAAAAGTTCTATCATCCAGATGGAAAAGCCAAAATTTGTGCACTTCCATACCGACCACCAGCAGAAGAGCCATGTGAAGAATATCCATTACGTTTAACAACCGGGCGTGTGGTGTACCATTACCTATCCGGAAATCAAACGAGAAGAATTCAATTTTTACGTGATATGTGTCCAGAACCTTATGTTGAGGTGCATCCTGATACAGCATCTAAATATGACATTCAGCATGAAGAAGTGATCCGACTGTTCACTCGTCGTGGAACAGCTGATTATAAAGTGAAAATAACCGAAGCGATTCGAAAAGATACGGTGTTCGTACCATATCACTTTGGTCACGACCAATCTATTAATCTCCTAACCATTGCAGCACTTGACCCGATGTCAAGAATGCCAGAGTTTAAAGCATGTGCCGCGCAAATTGAAAAACTAGAAATAAAGAAGGTGCAATAAATGAAGAAGAGGCTCTATCTAGAATTAGAAAACTGTATCGGCTGCCGCTCTTGTTTGGCTGCGTGTACGCAGTGCGGAGGACATGAAGAGAAAAACAGAAACTATGTATATGATGTGAATCCTCTTGTAAACCGCCAGACGATGCCTCTCATGTGCCTTCACTGTGTAAATCCGGCATGTGCAAGAAGCTGTCCCGCTCAGGCCATCCAGATTCACGAGACGGGGGCTGTATTGTCTGCATTGGTTGAAAAGTGTATTGGTTGTCAAAACTGTACGATTGCTTGTCCTTATGGAATTCCAAAGTTTGATACGGAACAAAACCTTATGTATAAATGTGATCTGTGTATTGATCGGACAAAGGACGGGATTCCTCCAATGTGTGCAAGTGTATGTCCATCAAATACGTTACAGTGGCTATCGGATGAAGAGATTGAAGCGAAGCAAAAGCAGTTTAATTTAGATAATGGAAAATGGGTTACAAGTATGCCATATCTTGAAGGTGAAACAAACGTAAGAGTCAATCTTCCTGGGATTTTACAGGGAGTAACCAAGTTATTTTAGGAGTGATTATCATGACACAAAAAAACAATAAAATCCCCTTTAATGAAGATAATTATACCCATAATATCAATCGGAACAATGAAAGAAAGCTAGACCGTCGAGGATTTATGAAGACATTGGTTGGAGCAGCTGGTGTATTTGCGGTATCTTCTCTCCCCTGGGGAGGGGTAGCAGCTAAGGAATTAATGGGTCTTGGAAACAAGGAATACCCGCACAAAAAGATTGTTGATATAAAAAGTATTCCTGTTGGCCATTCCGTTGATTTTAAGTTCCCTGGTGAACATGACGATGCCATATTAATCCGGTTAACCGAAACAAAATATGTTGCTTATCAAAATGCATGTACTCACCTTCGTTGTCCAGTATTTTGGGAGCAGGAAAAAGGGGAGATGATTTGTCCTTGCCATCATGGAAAATTTGATGTACAAACAGGCGCACCAACAGCCGGACCTCCTCGTAGACCATTACCTGAAATTGAAGTAATAGTAGAGAAAGACGCAGTATATGCAGTGAAGGTGAAACGTTATGAAGTGTAATTTCAATTTTGCTGCTCTGTTAGTCATTCTTATGTTAAATATCGTATTTACACAAAAAATGGTGCACCAGTATTATTTTGAAAACTATGTAACGGCAATTATTTATTGTGTCTTAAATCTAGTCTTATTCCCTATAGCATTTCTAATTTATAAACAAGATCAAAAGAAAGCGTGATTAACAATGAATTCTGAAACCTACTTAGACTTCTGTTTTGTAAGAGAGCATGTTGGAGAATTCGCTCATCTCATTGATCAGCTGTTAACGGATTTGTTTAAAGGAATGCGTGTAAATTGGTATCTTGATGAAAAAGTAACTGAAGGTGCAGATGTAGTTGTTGCAGAGATTAAAGGAATGACTCGGTTTCAGTCAGAAGAAGAAGTGATTGATCATATTGAGACACATGCACAAGATGACTTCTGGTCATATCTCCAGGGTTATAAGATGTTTGTTTATCCTAATGGGAAAGGATGTGGGAGCAGCTGTGCAGGGCATTAATCTTGACGATCTAATGATCTTTGTCAATCAAACAGTTGAGCTTTCTATCCAGGACTATTCTGGAGAAGAACGAACAGCACCGTTTATAAAAAAATCACTAGTAAAAGTGGGACTATGTCCTGACGAAACACATGTGAGAATCTATTTTGACGACAGAAATTTCTTTGCTATACCTGGATCTTCTCAAGTAACTGTTAGTGAAAAGGATTGGGTAGCGTTTGATGAAGCTAGTAAACTATATTATGTAATAAGAAAGGTTTGATAAACATGAGTAAAGGAAGAATCAATCAATGGAATCCGGAAGATGAACAATTTTGGAAAAAGGAAGGAAAAAGACACGCTAAAAGAAACTTATTAATCTCCGTTCCATCCTTGATGATGGCATTCGTTGTATGGCAAATATGGTCGGTTGTGGCAGTTCGCTTAAATGATGTAGGATTTAATTTCACCCCAGAACAGTTGTTTACTCTTGCCGCCATGCCAGGACTAGTTGGTGCAACGCTTAGATTTGTGTACACATTCGCAGTTGGTAAGTTTGGAGGAAGAAACTGGACTGTATTTTCTACCGCTATTCTAGCTATACCAGCAGTTGGTATTGGTTTTGCTGTACAAAATCCTGACACACCATATAACACTATGCTCATCCTTGCTGCTTTATGTGGACTTGGTGGAGGTAACTTCTCCTCTTCTTCAGCTAATATGAGTTTCTTTTTTCCGAAAAAAGAAAAAGGAACAGCACTTGGTATAAACGGTGGATTAGGAAATATGGGTGTATCGGTTGTTCAATTTGTGACACCTCTCATTATTGCATCTGGTACATTTGCTTTAGTTGGTGGAAGTCAAACATTGCCAACAGGTGAAAGTGTTTGGATTCAAAATGCAGCTTTCATTTGGGTCATTCCGATTGCAATTTTAACGATTGCTGCTTGGTTTGGAATGGATAATATTCCAACGGCAACTCAGTCGGTGAAAGATCAATTTATTATCGTTAAGCGTAAGCATACTTGGATTATGACTGTTTTATATGTTGCTACTTTCGGTTCCTTTATTGGGTATTCGGCAGCCTTTCCTTTACTACTAAAATCTCAATTCCCAGAACATGTTGGTTTAGCCTTTTTAGGAGCATTTTTAGCAGCAGCAGCAAGACCAATTGGTGGGTGGATTTCTGATAAGTTAGGGGGAGCTCTTGTCACTGCTTGGGTTCTTGTAGTTATGGCAATTGGGGCATCAGGAGTTATCTACTTTACAAATGACAAAATGTTTACAGGATTCCTTGCATCGTTCTTAGTTCTTTTTATCGCAGCAGGTTTAGGTTCTGGTTCGACTTTCCAGATGATTCCAGATATCTTCCCTGTAAAAGAAGCAGCTCCAGTATTAGGATTCACTGCTGCATTTGCAGCATACGGTTCATTCTTTATACCAAAGCTCTTCGGCTGGTCAGTTAATCAATTTGGAACACCAGTAAATGCGTTTTATTTCTTTATCGCGTTCTATGTGATTTCCATTGTATTAAATTGGTTCTTCTATCAACGTTCTACTGTAAGCACGTCACCTTCGAAAAATGTTGCATAATTAAGGCATATGCCCCATCATTTATTTTTATATATGATGGGGTATGTGTCTATCTATATTTATAGGTTAGCGGGAGGTTCCTTATGAAAAATTCACCGACTAAAAATCAAATTAGCTCATACATTATCCAATCTCAAGAGGAAGAAATTAAACGTATTGCACTTGAGCTTCATGAAGGTGTTGGGCAAACCCTCTATAGTATGTATACTGGACTCCAATTTATTGAACAGACGATAGACAGTCCAAATATGAAATCATATTTGAATGAAATGAGTCAATTACTTGAAAAGACGATTCAGGAAATTCGGCTTTTATCAGTAGAGCTTCATCCTCCAACGTTAACAACACTAGGGTTAGTACCAGCAATGAAAAGCTATTTACGGATGTTTACGTCGACTTACGGTATATTAGTCGATCTTAATATTGAGGGACAGGAACCGAATTTAACAGAAACGCAAAAAATAACCCTTTTTCGAGTAGGTCAAGAGGCATTAGGAAATGTAGCAAAATATGCGGACACTCATTTTGTACAACTAGATTTCTCATTTGGCGATAACAAATTAACTATGACAATTAAGGACAATGGTAAAGGTTTTATCGTTGAAAATGAAATGCAGCGTTCTAGTGGTTTGGCTGCTATGAAAGAGCGTATAAATTTAATTGGGGGTCAATGCTTGATAACTTCTGAAATAGGGGTAGGGACTACAATTGATGTTCTTTTACCGCTATAATAAAAGGATATTAGGATTATGTTCCTTTTTAGAAGTCATGGGGGGGCTTACCTTGATTAAAATTATATTATGTGATGATCATGCTGTCGTTAGAATGGGATTAAAAATGTTATTAAGCAACCATCCAGAGATGGAAGTAGTAGGAGAGGCGTCAGAGGGGAACGAAGGTATACAGTTAGCCCAGGCGTTAAAGCCAGATGTTGTCGTAATGGACTTAAGTATGCCACACGGCAAGGATGGGTTATCAGCTACATCAGAGCTAAAAAAGTTGATGCCAAATGTACAAATCCTTATTTTAACGATGCATGATGATGAAGAGTATTTATTTCGGGCGATTCAAGCGGGTGCTTCAGGATGTATTTTGAAAAGTGCACCACATGATGAATTGTTAGGCGCCATAAAAATGGTTGCAAAAGGTGATGCTTACCTTCATCCATCTGCCACGAAGAGGCTGATGGATGAGTATATTGACAGTATAAAACAAGGAAATCAAGATACTTTTAGTCTTTTATCTGATAGAGAAAGAGAAGTCTTAACTTTAATTGCAAAGGGTTATGCCAACAAAGAAATTGCTGAAAAGCTGGTCATCTCTGTTAAAACAGTAGAAACGCATAAGGGAAATCTTATGGAGAAGCTTCAAATGAAGACTAGACCTGAGCTAGTTGCATTTGCACTCAAAAAAGGCTTGCTCGGCTATGGCATGTAAAGGATGTATTCAATGGTTATGGATAACTTATACAATCAGACATACATGAAACAGGCTTGCGAACAGCTTCAAGGAACGATTGGATGTGACTTTGTAGGTATAGCCTTTCAAGAGAGTAAAGGACCTAATATTGGCTGGAAATATGCTTCCGGTAATAGCAATGATAAATACGAAAGAATCACACTAAGGTATGGGAAAGGAATTGCAGGTCGAGTGATATCTACTGGAAGACCCATGGAGATTAAATATTTCCCTCAGAATATCATAGGTAAGGCATTAGAGTATCCCATTCTATTAGCAGAAAAACTAGTTTATGCGTACGCTGTACCAATACTCATTAATGGCATACCAAAAGGTGTGTTGCTAGTGGGGTTTAGATCGGAAACTTGCATCAGTGACGATGAAAAAAAGTTAGTTGAGCAAGCAGCAGCGGATATTAAAAAATTTCTATCATTAGAAAAAATGTAAAAGAAATTTAGAGGGAGGCTATAGAGTTGAAGGATCAAACGAGGATCATCAGTGTAAATCATCACTCAACTAATCCTCTTAACGAACTAACCGAAGAGTTACAAAAATCTGTTCAAGAATTAAAGGATTTCAAATTTGCCCTAGATGCCTCATCTATAGTAGCGATTACAGATGCTAAAGGTCAAATTACGTATGTAAATGATAAGTTCTCTCAGATCTCTAAGTACTCAAGGGAAGAACTGATTGGATCGGATCATCGAATTATTAATTCAAGCTTTCATCCAAAGGCATTCTTTAAAGACCTATGGATAACCATATCATCTGGCCAAGTATGGAATGGTGAAATAAAAAACCGTGCAAAAGATGGTACATATTATTGGGTAGATACAACCATTGTTCCGTTTTTGGATTCGAATGGAAAACCGTATCAGTATTTAGCGATTCGTCATGAGGTCACAGAAAGAAAAAAAGTAGAAGAAGAGCTACAAAGTATGATGACAAAGATCATTGAGGTACAAGAAGACGAAAGAAAAAGGCTTTCAAGAAATCTTCATGATGGGATCGGTCAAAATTTGTATAGTCACTTAATTTCAATTAATATTTTACAATCGCAACTAAAGCATCCCTTACTTGATATGCTCCAAAAAGAAGCTACGGAACTAATTGAGGAAGTCAGAAAAATATCCCAAGAATTAAGACCGTCTGTTCTCGATGATCTTGGTCTTTTACCTGCGATCCGTTCATATTTAACCCGTTTTTCAGAGAATTATGAGATTGATGTTCAATTTGATTGCTATATACAACAGCGGCTTTCATCAAACAAGGAAATTACTATTTATCGTATTCTACAGGAAGCATTAATTAATATTCAAAAATATGCAAATGCTGAGCAAGTTTCCATTATTATTCGAGAGATCGAGCAAGAGGTTCGTGTGATCATAGAAGATAATGGTCAAGGGTTTGATCCGTCAAACGTTACAAGGGGAGTAGGGCTATTTAGTATGGAGGAACGTGCTCGAGCGGTAAAAGGGGAAGTTCATATTTATTCCTCTCCTGGTAAAGGGACAAAGATTGTTTTAGAAATTCCATTATAAAAAGATTGACAAATTTAAGGTAAATAACATAAAATTAGTATATAAATTTTATATTATCTCCTAAAG
>WTKE01000028.1 GCA_011524525.1 Bacillus sp. (in: firmicutes)
ATTGAAAGAATAGCTTGGCATCTTCTTTGTCTATTGGTAAATATCCTATTTCATCAATAATTAGTAATTTATACTTCCCATAATGTTTTAGACGAGATTCGAGTCGGTTTTCTAGCTTTGCTCTTTTCAAGTTTAAAATGAGATCATGACACTTAATAAAGTAAGTGCTGGTGCGTTTTTTTGCCGCAGCTATCCCAATAGAAGTGGCTAGGTGCGTTTTACCAACTCCACTGGTTCCCATAAATATAAGGTTTTGCTTATCCTCTATGAAACGTAGAGAGATGAAATCAAGGATTTGTTGTTTATTTACCGTTGGTTGAAATTCAAAGTCAAACTCATTTATTTCTTTACGGTGGGGAAAAGCCCCCATCTTAACCATTGAATTGATCATCGTTTTCTCACGAACATCAATTTCATAGTTCGTTAATTTTACTAGTGTATCCACGAGAGATAATTCATTTTTTGTACTAAAATCAATGGTATCGTTAAGATGAGTAATCATCTGTTTTAAGTCTAAATACTCTAAATTACTTACTAATTGCTGGTAACTACTATTCAATTTTAAACACCTCATCCATCGCCTGTAGATTCTTCTTAGCTAAATCATTAATATCAGGGTAGTCTGGCATTCCTCGTGATAACACCTCTGCGTAATGTTCTTCTTTGTAATTTAATACCTTACTACTGACCCGATGCTGAGCGACCAAATCCGTGTTATAATAAACGTGTATGTGGTCATCATAGACTTGTAAACCTACGGTTTTCCCTTTGTATTCAGCTGGTACTGAATACTGGTTTGATTTGTATGTAATCATGCTTGCAGGGTTTACCTTTACAAGCCTATGTCCGATCTTATAAGAGTCTCTTATTTCTTTCCTTGGAAGGGGGAGTAAGTGACTCTTTTCTTGTTTTAAAGCCAGTATCGGAATCTTCCTATTACCTTGATTAAAACTTTGATTATGACGTTCACAAAGCGTTTGTACGAATTGATGAAGACCTTCATAACTAAACTTTCCCTGATATGCATGAATTTCATCTAAGAGCTTCATGATACTCTCTACTTTTCCTTTTGTCCTTGGTCTCCCTGCAATACAAGGTTTGACTTCAAATCCACAATCTTTGGCAAACTGTTCAAATCGTTCATTAATCACTCCCTTGGAATACTCTGTTCTATGATCATCCATTACGGTTTTCATATTGTCCGTTAATATTGTCTTTGGAACTCCTCCAAACGCTTCAAAACTTTCCATCAAAAAAGACATCAACACACTTTGTGACTTTGATATGGTTAGACCATAAGACTTAAATCTAGAATTCCCTAGCACTAATACTCCCACATTAACGTATATAATTTCTCCTTCATTTGTTATGTATTTTATGTTCTCTTTCCAATCAAACTGTGCTTGTTCCCCGAGAGGGGTTTCAAAACGAATTACGGATTGTACTGCTTGGATTCTTTTCCCATCAGTAAAGTATCCTTGGAATTCAGGTTTAGTAGATATGTACCGTCTGAATGATGACTGAGAACACTCCAACCCGTGATTATCTTTTAGGTACTCCCATAGGACCCTCTTGTAGTAAAATGTCTGTATAGATTCCGCTGAAAGTAACTCTGTGATTACTTCATATAAATCATCTATTTTAGATTTTCTAGTACGAGTTTTAGATGGCTCATTCCCCTTTAAATACCTATCTACTGTTCTCCTATCTACACCCAATTCACGCCCTAACTTACTCTTATTAATTTTCATGTTTAGGCTCTCCATAAGAAGTTTTAATTTTGGTAAATCTTCTAGACTTTTAACGTCAATCTCTGTTGTTAGATCTAGTTGTACATGCATCCTCTCCACCTCAAAATAAGTATGCCTGTACATCACCAAACTGTACATTCTTATGTAATCATTTCTGTACATTATTAAATTAGCATTTATAAAACCTTCATGTACAGTCCGAATAACTGTAGGATTCGGACCCCAGAAGGTATAATCCTTCAAGTTCTGTCCGAATCCACACTAGAAATTGGACCTCAAAGTGCAAATTCCTTCAACTGCTGTCCGAATAATCCCAGTTTTCCTTTTTTTCTATTGTGGAGCGGAAAAGCTCGCAAAGCATTTTCACCCGTTTTTCTTCAATTGTTCTTTCATCGAAGCTCATGGGTTTTGAATTAATTTCATAAATCACAAACCTTCCTTCTGAAGTTAACCCCAGATCGATGGAGAACTCAGCAAAGAATCCGTACTTCCTATTCAATTCTTTCCCACAAAGCTCTACGATTTTTTTGATTAAGAGGTCTTGTTCCTGCGTTTGAAATTGAGAATAAGGAAGTAGCTTTCCTCCATTAGGAATATGTGTAGTTACTTGTTGATTGCCTGATTGTCTAACACCTACACCTACGAGAACATGCTTCTCACCTTGGAAAACAGCTAAAACTCTAAAATCATAGCGTTTCCCTTGATAAAGTTGAGGACTTGCTGCTTGCTGCGCAATATATAATATTTTGAGAAATTTAGTAGACCATTTTCCCCAATAATCATGAAAGTCATGGTAAATAGCTTGCTGCTTATGGTTTATGAGTAAAATTTTCCCATCCTTTTGCAATTTAATGATATGAATGCCTCTTCCCATTGAAGAATTTGCTTGTTTTATATAAAGAGAGCGATGAGCTAAAAGAAATACTTCTAGTTCTTTTTTGTCTTCGATTTTTATTGTCGGTAAGAAGTACTGTTTAAGATCTGTATGTTCCTTGAACTGTAAATAACAATCGTATTTGTTTAAAAAACCTGGGTTAAAGAAAGGGATGGATTGTTCTTTAAAGAGAGTTACAGCTTTTTTAAAGGTGTTGGTTTCTTCATGTTTTCGAAACGGAACACGGTTGTATACTAGGTGTGGGAAGGGAGCGATTACAGTCTCCCATGTATGATTACTAGGATCATATTTTGCTGCTTTTATTCCATTATTTAAGATATCATCAGGAGAGAATACAATAGATGCTCCGCCTATCTGTAATAACTCCTGTTGAATGGATCGGAACAATGGAATATTTCCAACCAAATTCTGTTCACCCTTTTTACTTGTAAGAATGCCGATAAAAGGATTCATATTCCTAAGAATAAGAGAAGTCATTTAAAGACCTCTCCTGGCTGCTTAATTGCTTGCTCTGATAAAAAGACACCAAATGCTAGTGAAAGTTTACGAGTTAATAGGTCAAACTCCTTCATATCTGGGTGCTTAAAGATCGAACGGCCGGGTTTTGAATTCGCCTCAAAAAGCCAAACTTTTCCTTCACGGTCGACTCCTAGATCAAACCCAATCTCTCCAACAATGCCTTCCATATGATTTTCTAATACATGGCTAAGTAGAAGACTAGCTTCAGATAATTTTTGCAGTAGCTTCTTTTGCTCTTCTTTATCCTCAATCACTTCTTCAATGGTTTTTATACAACCACCACTTTTTACATGTGTAGTCACACTTCCAGGTCCAGCTACTTTTGCTGCAACGGCGGTAACCTTCCAACGGCCGTTTTCATCTTTATTGGTGTGAACTCGGAAATCAACTGGACAGCGCTCATGGCGTAATAGGTGTATCCCTTGTTGAACAATAAGATGATTTAGCTTGTGATTCGGAAACGAATGCTTCATTAAAGATTCTAATGTTTCAAATTTTCTAAGACGATTGATTCCATCGGTATCTCTGAACCGACAATAATAATGATTTTGTTCTCGATCATAAAGGACTTGATAAATTCCAAGGCCTAAGCTTCCGTTCATCGGTTTTACATATACATGCCCATATAATGAAAGCATTCTTTCAATCATTGAAAAGGAAGTAAAAGGATGTGTTTCTGGTAGTAGAGAAGAAACGGCATCAACCGATTCTAGTCTCTCAAATACATCTAATTTATTAAAAAAGCCGGGATTATACCAAGGAATTAAATACTCGGATTGCAATCGATCTTTCACTTTTCGCAATGCAGCCTTTTTTTCGCTCCGTCGGTTTGGGAGTCGATCATAGATGACATTTGGGAACGGCAAAATAATCGATTCCCAACCATTCTTGTGATAAATTAGTCCCTCAATCGTTCCTTCCTCCCAATTGATATGCTGTTCACCAAAAACAAAGGGGAGGGCTCCAACAAACTTTTTAACAGATAATAACTTGGAAAAAAATATGGACCTTTCTCCGATTGGCCGCATAGCAAATGGAGTAAAACCAGAGGTGAAAATCCCAATAAGAGGACCAATATGAACGGTCTTTTCTGCAATAAACAGATGAAATGGCATTTCTAGAGATGGGAATTTAATAGCTTCTGCAATGTCAGGACTAAGAACAAGAGTATTTTTCCCATCTGGATGTGGATAGCAAGTTGCTTGAGTCGAAAATGTTCCGAAAGAGATACGAGTTGGAGCATGATGATTAGATAGCTCAGCAGGAAAGTATACCGTTCCTCTTTCAAGATGGTCGCTAATGTCAATTCGATATTGTTTTTTCATGATTCATTAAACTCCTTTTTTGCTCCATCAGGTGCTTTGCATAAAGGATGGGAGCTAACTCTAACACGTCTTTTACTTCAGGTGTGGTAGAAACAACTACTTTTCTTCCCGGCTTTGAATTTACATCAAGTATCCATAGGGATCCATCCTTTGCGATTCCGATGTCTACACCGATCTCAAATAAAGGACGGAAGGTATCTTCTAAAACAGTTGGAAGGAGGGACAAGATATATTGAACTTCTTTTAGAAGAAAAGAAGATGGAGAATATTCTTTTGACCAGTCCTCGAAGGTATGAATTTTCCCGCCAGCACTAATATTAGAGACGATAGACCCAACAGAACCTTCACGAATACCTTTGCCACGAACAATCCACTTACCATGTTGATTTTTTTGTAGCAAGATCCGAAGGTCAAAGGGATGCCCTTCTTTATTGGTTAAATGTTTGTAAGGTTGAATGAGAAATGTTTTCTTCTTTAAAAGAGATTGAAGCCAAACTGAAAAAAGGTCTTTTGATTCAAAAATACGGCTCACATGTTTCCCTTTTTTATCAGTTTCAACAATATATTGCTCTTTTTCTTTTTTTATAAAGTAAATACCTTTCCCTTGAGAACCATTGATGGGTTTAATAATGGCTGGATTGATATGTGAAAGCGAGTGTATCACTTGATCAGCGTGAGCAACTAGAGCTGAGTGAAGTAGATAGGGATGGAGCTTTGAATGATTCAAGACATCATAAAGTTCCATTTTGTTTGGAAGTCCATAACCTAAAAAAGTTACATCATTTCGTGTTTTTAACCAACGTACAATGGAAAGACAACTTTGGGAATGTGTATCATCACCATAAAAGCAACGGTCGTACAAAATATCAGGAAGTGGGAATTCAGCTTTGATCCAGCGGGATTCGCTCGGTTTATATTCCTCACCAACGATAAGTTCTGACGTTGGTATAATATTCGATGGAACAAACCTAAAGCAACGAATTCCATAGTTGCTGGCAGCCTGTGCAATTCCACTGAAATAAGAATTTTCATTCCTTAGGTTTAATGTCATGAATCCAAAGGTCAGCATGAGTGTTCTCCTCCAATTCCTTGCTTCTGTACTCGAAAGCGAGTGCTGTACATAATTCCATAATTGCTCTTGTGGAAGGACGAATTTTAACTTCCTGCTCTTCGAAGTTTTTTGAGGGCTTTGAGTTTACTTCAATCAGCCAAAGCTTTCCATCCTGGTCAACGCCTATATCTAAACCCAATTCACCGGTTAAACCATCTGTATTTTCACTAATAACAGCTGCAATATCCTTCGCTAACTCTTTCATAAGCACGAGTTTCTGAATCGCCACATTTCTTTCAAATAGTTCAGTTAATGCTTTCATGGGTTTATATGTTTCGCCACCTCTAGCAATATTGGCTACAAATTGTTTTTCACCTGATATCCTAGCTACTACAGAGGTGACTTTCCATGTATTGTAAAGATTTTTATGACATAATACTCTAAAATCAATGTGGCGATTTTTATATAAAAGCAAGGGGATGCCCTGCTGGATAATATAAGTTGAATTTTTTCGGAAGCGTGAAAACCATTTGAAAAAGTGCTCAACATTAGAAAAGGACATGAAATCATCACTTTGTGTTCCAGTTGATACCTTCACGATAAATGATTGACCTTCTTTATATAAATGTAAGATTTTTCTACCTTGACTCCCATGTATGGGTTTAATAAATAGGTTTGAATGTTTATTTAATAATTCAAGAAAATTGGTTTCCGTAAATAGTAATGTTTCTGGGAGATGTGTTAGCAAATGATCCTCTTTAGTTAACAGTTCATGCACATCCCATTTAGATAAGAAGTGGTCATTAAAGAATGGAATATTCAATCTTGTCATCTCATTTTTTATTTTATTAAAATAGTCACTTCGCTCCTTTAGTCTTGAGTGGATCCGATTATAAACGACATCAGGTAGAGGGAATGTATGTTTTTTCCATCCATCATTATAGTAATAGCCACTAATTTCATCTATTGAAAAATCATCACTTTTAAACACGTAAAAAAGTCCACCTGTTTGCTGTGTATGATAATGAAGTTCCTCGCAAAATGTATGAACGGACCGAAAATTCGGCTCATGGTTCGTTTCCGTACTGTCAGTCATGAGGGCTACAATAGGACCCACTATTAAGGTGTTTGACTCTTCAATAAAGTTTGCTAAATACTTTGTTGCCTTATTAGGTACTTTAAATTGTGAGAGAAGGGATGAAGATAGGTGTACTTCGTTCTTTGGTAAATCAGTTATTTCTATATAAACTTCTATACACACCCTACCAATCTTTAGAAAAATGGTAGGACGTGCTAAAATATGAAAATAACTTGCTAATGCTCTGCTTATCTGAATACAATTTTCTCTTGTTTGAAACGTTTCGGTAGGAATCACCGTAATAGGTAAGTAAGAAGTAGCCATCACGATACCTCTTTCTATTGACCATGTATATGGGCAAAAGCTGATACGGTATCGTATGAAAAAACAAAAACATATGTGAAAATTTTTATGGAAGGTAGATGTTGTATGAATATAGCAATAACCATAATCTTTATGGTTGTCATTGGAGCAGTGATTGGAGGATTTACTAACTCGCTTGCCATTAAAATGCTGTTCCGCCCATATCGGGCACTTTATATAGGAAAATGGAGAGTGCCATTTACTCCAGGATTAATTCCTAAGCGAAGAGATGAATTAGCTGAACAGATGGGGAAAATGGTGGTTGATCACCTACTAACTCCTGAGAGTATTCAGAAGAAATTCTTAAATGAGCAATTTCAGAAGGATATGATAAAAGTTGCTCAATCGGAGCTTGATCAACTATTAAGAAGCGAGCTTACTTTGGCACAAGTCTTCGACCGGTTAGGCTTCAAGCATATAGAAACAAGTGCAACCGAAAAACTGTCCGTATTTATTCATAATAAATACGAGGAAATGATGCCTCGCTTTAGGGAGAAACCAATAAAAGACGTGCTTCCAAAGGAGCTTCAAGAAAAATTAAGTGAGAAGATCCCTGTAATTAGCGAATATATTTTAATAAAGGGTAAGGATTACTTTAATAGTGCAGAAGGTCAGCTTAGAGTGGAAAGAATGATTAATGATTTTGTCCGTGAACGAAGTGGAGTGTTAGGGAATATGCTACAGATGTTCCTGGGAAATGTAAACCTCACAGAAAAAATTCGTCCGGAGATTTTAAAGTTTCTTGAAAATGAGGGTACAAAGGACCTGATAACAACACTTCTTTCGAAGGAATGGGAAAAACTATTAAATAAGAAAACGGAGGAATTTGAGGATCAATTAGGAAAAGAACAATTATTACAACTGATCAATCAAACAGTAAAAAAGCTTATAAAGATGGAACAACTTATGCAAAAACCTATTGCAGAACTACTTGAAAATAATCGTGAGAACATCATTAACGATTTTGTTCCTGCTGGCTTACGCTTAGTATTTGACTGGACAACTGGCCGAATGGATGCAATTCTTGAACGATTACATTTAGCGGAAATTGTGAAAGAGCAAGTCGAAACGTTTTCAGTAGAACGGCTTGAGGAAATGGTATTGTCCATTTCTAGAAGTGAATTAAAGATGATCACATACTTAGGTGCATTATTAGGAGGAGTGATCGGCCTTTTCCAAGGCATGGTTGTTCTACTCATTAGATAGGGATCATTCGCTTTTTATTGAATTGTTTGGTATAGTTGGAAGGATTTCTTGAAAAGGAGTGTATATATATGTCGGTTAATTTACATGATGCAGCTTACGAACTAGAAAAGGCGATTCGCTCAAGTAATGAATATGCGAGTTTAAGAAGAATCTATGATGAAGTAAATGCTGATCCATCTGCAAAACAAATGTTTGAGAATTTCCGTAACTTACAGCTTGAATTACAACAAAAGCAAATGATGGGCCAAGAAATTACACAAGAGGAAGTTGAGCAGGCGCAAAAAACAGTAGCACTTGTTCAACAACATGAAAAAATTGCTCAGCTAATGGAAGCTGAACAAAGAATGAGCATGATTATTGGTGAATTAAATCAAATTATTATGAAGCCACTAGAAGAGCTCTATGGAGCTATGGGACAATAGCATCTAAAACACTTTATCTATTTTGATAAAGTGTTTTTCTTTTTCAAACAGCAAACTCTGCTTTCTATTTGTTCTAATTGCCCCGGTGTTTTCATACATGTGATATAAAGGGAAATGATGAAGGTGGGGGGCAATAACTATGATTTATCGTCTGCTTGCTATAAATATAGACGGAACGCTTCTTCAATCAAACGGTCGAATCCAAAGGTCAACCAAGGAAGCCGTTGAATATGTTCAGGGAAAGGGGATTTATGTTACGTTAGTATCATCGAGAAGCTTTCAATCAGCAAAGAAAGTAGCAAAGGCATTAAAGCTCGATTCCTATTTAGTCACACACCGAGGGGCTTATATCGCAAGCTCGATGGATCAACCGGTATTAGTAAAAAGAATTTCGGAGGATGTCACCTTTGAACTGGTTCGTTTATTAGAAGCCTTTCACTGTCAAATTCGTTTAGTAGATGATCGGTATTCACTGGCCAATCGCTCAAGAGTAAGTAATAATTTACTAGCAAAAACAGTGTTTTCTTCAGGAGATCCTGTCTTTTACTCACAACAATATGTTGATTCACTAAGCGATACCATTTCAGACGAACCATGTAGTCCACCAAAAATAGAAATTTATTTTGAGAGAAAGGAAGACCTTCAGGACGCAATGAAAGCTATCTACACGATGTATGATGAAGTGGATACATTGCAGCTTGATGATCTTCGATTAGAAATTGTACCAAAGGGTGTATCAAAGTTAACGGGTCTTTTATACTTAGGAGAAAGACTAGGTGTGAAGCGTTCAGAAATGGTTGTTATTGCCGATGCGCTAGATGATATAGATATGATTGAAAAGGTTGGGTTAGGTGTTGCCATGGGGAATGCACCCGTTGAGGTAAAAAAGGCAGCAGATTGGGTCACTCGATCAAATAATGAAAATGGAGTCGGATATGTAGTAAAAGAACACTTTCGTAAGCAACAGCCGATTGAGTTCTTAAAGAAAATGAATATTATCAAGTAATTGGAAGGTATGGATCAACGATTGAAAGTTGACCCATACCTTTCATTTTTGTACACTTTTAAGGCATGATATAAATTTAACTAAAAAGGTGATTCTTTTGCAGATTAATATATATGGATTGATGGAAGAAAAATTCCATCGTCCACTTACCAATATAGCTAACTTATTTTTTGAAGAAACGAAAGTATTTATGGAAAACAAGTCGGACAAAGCAAAGTTAACAATACATTTTGATTTGCAAGTATCAGATTGCCTTCATGTACAAGCTGAAATACCCGGTTCCGAACCAATAAAGGCAAATTACGAAAAAGCCCTCCCAAATGATCTTTCTCAAAAAGACAAAGAGAGAATGATTAAACATGCGATTTCTTATGTATATTTAACTGTTCTTCAAACTTATACAGGAATGACACAGAAGTGGGGGATTTTAACAGGCATAAGACCAACGAAACTCCTCCACAAAATGCTGCATGAAGGGATGCCGAAAGAGAATGCGCATCAAAAGCTTCAAAAGGAGTATATGATTTCTGATGAAAAGATTCAATTAATGCAGAACATTATTGATCGTCAATTATCTGTTGTTCCGGATTTGTACCAACTGCAAAACGAGGTGAGCATTTATATTGGTATTCCGTTTTGCCCAACGAAATGTGCGTATTGCACGTTTCCTGCCTATGCTATTAATGGTAGACAAGGATCTGTCAATTCATTTTTAGGCGGCCTGCATTTTGAAATGAAAAAGATTGGACAGTGGTTAAAAGAAAATAACGTGAAAATCACCACAGTTTATTATGGTGGAGGTACCCCTACAAGTATTACTGCTGAAGAAATGGACATGCTCTATGAAGAAATGTACGAGTCTTTTCCTGATGTGGCAAACATTCGTGAAGTAACCGTAGAAGCAGGTCGACCTGATACCATTACACCTGAAAAATTAGAAGTATTAAAAAAGTGGAATATAGATCGAATTAGTATTAATCCACAATCATATATTCAAGAAACATTAAAAGCGATAGGCCGTCATCACACGGTAGAGGAAACGATTGAGAAATTTAAGCTTGCGAGAAATATGGATATGAACAATATTAATATGGACTTAATTATCGGCCTGCCTGGGGAAGGTGTGGAGGAGTTTTCTTATACTCTACAAGAGACGGAGAAGCTCATGCCAGAATCGTTAACCGTTCATACTCTTTCCTTTAAACGGGCTTCCGAGATGACAAAAAACAAAGAAAAGTACAAGGTAGCAGAGCGTAGTGAAATTGAAGAAATGATGAGGCTTGCCGAAGATTGGACGAAGGAACATAAGTATGCCCCTTACTATTTGTATCGACAAAAGAATATTCTAGGGAATCTAGAGAATGTAGGATACGCACTTCCTAATCAAGAGAGCATCTATAATATTATGATTATGGAAGAACAGCAGACAATCATTGGTTTAGGCTGTGGAGCTGCAAGTAAATTTATTGACCCATTAACGGGGAAAATCACGCAATTTTCAAATCCTAAAGACCCAAAAACATACAACGACTCATATGAAAAATATACAAATGATAAACTGGAAATACTCACCAGCTTATTCTCAACCCCAAGCTCTTCTATAAAGTAGGGAAACGCGTCCTGTCTGAAAAACCATTGGATCTGGACAACGAAGTGTTAATTTGCATCGTATCCTGTCTGAATAACTCTTTGATTTGGACAATGAAGTGTGAATTACATCGTATCCTGTCTGAATAACACTTTGATTCGGACAACGGAAGTGTGATACCACCGTATCCTGTCTGAATAACCCTTTGATTCGGACAATGAAGGGAGGGTACCACCGTGTCCTGTCCGAAAAACCCTTTGATTCGGACAGTGAAGGAAGGATTTCACCGTATCCTGTCTGAATAACCCTTTGATTTGGACAATGAAGTGTGAATTGCATCGTATCCTGTCTGAATAACCCTTTGATTCGGACAACGAAGGAAGAATTTCACCGTATCTTGTCTGAATAACCCTTTGATTTGGACAACGAAGGGAGGGTACCACCGTGACCTGTCCGAAAAATCCTTTGATTCAGACAACGAAAGTGCGATACCACCGTGACCTGTCTGAATAACTCTTTGATTCGGACAATGAAGGGAGGGTACCACCGTGTCCTGTCCGAAAAACCATTTGATTCGGACAGTGAAGGCAGGATTTCACCTGACCTGTCCGAAAAACCCTTTGATTCGGACAACGAAAGTGCGATACCACCGTATCCTGTCCGAATAACCCTTTGATTCGGACAACGAAGTGTGAATTGCATCGTATCCTGTCTGAATAACCCTTTGATTCGGACAACGAAAGTGCGATACCACCGTGTCCTGTCTGAATAACCCTAGGATTCGCACAACTAAGTGCGGTTTTCACCGTGTCCTGCCCGAAAAACCATCCGTGGCTTTTTGGTATGTTTCGTGTATTTGTTCCATATTTAATGGTCGCAGCATTCGGTTTTCAGGATGGTCTATTGGTCGAAATCCGAATTTTTCATACAGGCTGTGAGCATCCCTGGTGGTTAAATGAAAGGCTGCCCCTTTTAACGTTGGCTCACTAACAATCGTTTCGATTAACCATTTGCTTAACCCTTTACCCCGGTACTCTTTTATCACAAACACATCTGCTAAATAAGCAAATCTAACAAAATCAGTGATTACACGTGCAAAGCCAATTTGCTTGGCTGAAGAATCTTCTTGTGGATTACCATCGAATAGTCCAAAACATACATTAGAATTCTCTATTGATTTTACTATTAAATCACGATTCATTCCCTGTCCCCAATAAGATTCATGACAGATAAATTGTTCAATGACATCCAGATTTAAAAAGTCTTTGTTAGTTGTAATAAAAAATTGATTATATAAGTGGGTTGATTTCAAGAAGAACACTCCTTTCCTTCTTAACTATACCTACTTTTGGAATAATTTAAAATAATTAGTTTTTTATCAGATGGAATACCGATATAATAATAGAAGAGAAGTCATTGGGAGGGGAGAAGGATGAAAACGAGTACTGAATCCAATGTAGTGTTAGTAAAAGTGAATGGCCGAGTAGCAACGGTACAATTGAATCGACCTGAAAGCTTAAATTCACTAAATGTTGAGCTAATCAAGGGATTGACGACAACATTAAAAGAAATAAGTATTACAGATGATATTGATGTTGTTGTTATCACTGGAAACGAACGGGCCTTTTCTTCAGGTGGCGATATAAAAATGATGTTACAGGAAACGAATGAAAGCGATTTCTTTAATGTGATGGACAGCATTAACGAACTGGTCATGACACTTTATTCGTTACCCAAGCTTACTATTAGTGCTGTATCAGGTTCTGCGGCTGGTCTAGGTCTAAGTATAGCTTTAGCAACAGACTATATTCTAGCTGATGAAAAAAGCAAGCTTGCTATGAATTTTATCGGAATTGGTCTCGTGCCTGATGGTGGAGCTCACTTCTTCCTGGAAAAAAAGTTGGGTGAGGATCAAGCCAAACAGCTCATTTGGGAAGGAAAAGTAATGACTGCACATGAGGCACTTCAAAAAGGCCTCATTCATGAGGTAGCTCCTAATTATTTGGATGCATTAAATCATAAGCTTGAGGAGTATTTAAAGAAACCACTTCAAGCTATGATTAAAACAAAGAAAATCTTGGTTGAAAAGAACCGACCACAACTATTAAAAATACTTGAGCTAGAAAAATATGGACAGCATAAAATGAGACAAACGGAAGACCACAAAGAAGGAATTCGTGCCTTTATAGAAAAACGAAAACCTCATTTTAAAGGGAAGTAAAGAGAAACTCAGCCAATATTTACTGGCTGAGTTTCTTAGGCTTTAAAAAGGATTAGATTTCCATCAGGGGATACGAGACGATGTGTTTTATTGTTTATCTCTTTTTCATTTAAGAGAAACTCAGCCTTATTCTTTGCCTCCATATCATTCTTCGCCTCAATTGCTTCGTCTATGATTTTTTCTCCAGTAGCTTCAAAGCAAGTTAATTTGTAGATCTTCATCTTTTTTCCCCCTTCATAATAACTTCCTAGTTATATTTTTACATAGGTGAGGAGGTTCTTGCAAAATAGGAATTACAAAAAAATGTAACTTTTTCTATTCTCGAACGTACTACCTTAAGGAAGGGGAGGGAAGGACATGGTGTTAAAAATCGAAAATATAACGAAGCGTTTTGGAACGTTTACAGCAGTGAACGATCTTTCATTAACGATACCGGAAAGAGAGATGTTTGGTTTTCTTGGGGCAAATGGAGCAGGGAAAACAACAACTTTTCGGATGATCTTAGGCTTAATGGATAGTAGTGAAGGTCAAATCACTTGGAACGGAAAACCCATTAATTATTCAACGAGCAGATATATTGGCTACTTACCTGAAGAACGTGGACTGTATCCTAAACTTAAGGTAAAGGAGCAAATTGTGTATTTGGCAAGGCTAAGGGGAATGGAAAAGGGAGAGGCACAAAAGGAATTAGAAAATTGGCTCGAACGATTTAAAGTTCCTGAATATGCAAACAAAAAGGTAGAAGAGCTTTCTAAAGGGAATCAACAAAAAATTCAGTTTATCGCAGCCGTTCTACACAAGCCAGAATTGCTTATTCTAGATGAACCTTTTAGTGGACTTGACCCTGTTAATGTCGAGTTGTTAAAAGAGGCCGTACTGGACTTAAAGAAAAACGGATCAACAATTGTGTTTTCAAGTCACCGAATGGAGCATGTAGAAGAGATGTGTGAACATTTATGTATCATGCATAAAGGAAGCCCAGTTGTACATGGCTCTCTTAGGGATATAAAGAAAAGTTTTGGTAAGAAAAATGTCGTGATTCATGCTGATTTTTCACTTGACTATTTGATAGAATTTCCAGGAGTGATAAAGCACAAAAAGACTGCTGAAGGAATTCATCTGCAAATATCTGGGGAAGAAGTAGCGGCGGACATACTTAAGGAAATTGTACCTCATGGGTTTATACGAAAATTTGCCCTTGAAGAGCCAAGCTTAAATGATATTTTTATCGAGAAGGTAGGTGCCTCGTATGAATAAGTTTTGGATCATTCTGGCTCATACTTACATGAGTAAAGTGAAATCAAAATCATTTATCATCACAACAGTTGTTACTATATTGCTTATTTTAGGCCTTACGAATCTCTCAAACGTGATGGAGTATTTTAATAAAGGGGAATCAGGAGCAAAAATTGCAGTAATTGATGAGAGTGGAGCACTCTTTTCTCCATTAAAGCAGCAAGTCGAAGCAGTCAATGCAGATATTAAACTTACCCAATTTACTGGGGACGAGGAATCAGCAAAGGAAGCGATTCGAGAAGGTGAATATGATGGACTACTTCTTGTAGGTTTAAACAACGCGAACTTACCGGAAGCAACCTATCACGCAATGACCATTGCAGATACAACCAATGCAAACGAGATAAAAAATAGCCTTCAGCAGTTGAAAACACAGTTAGCTGCCACACAGATGGAACTCTCCACTGAGGAGTTAGCAAAACTGTATGAACCAGTTGGCTTTGAGCAACTAGCACTAGAAGAAAACGCAAAAACGGAGGAAGAACTGAACCAAGCAAGAGGACTTGTTTATGTACTTTTATTTGTTATCTATTTCTCTGTGATTCTATATGCAAATATGATTGCTATGGAAGTTGCGACGGAAAAATCTTCTCGTGTAATGGAAATACTTATTTCCAGTGTATCCCCAATAAAGCAGATGTTTGCAAAGATTCTTGGTATCGGTTTGGTAAGTATTACACAAATGGCTGTTTTACTTGGTGTAGGTTATGCTTCCATTAAGCAAAATCTTGATACCATGCAAGGGGGATTTTTTAGCTCCTTTGGTTTTGGAGATGTACCGGTAGCTACTATTGCATATGCCGTTGTATTCTTTATTTTAGGGTACTTCCTTTATTCAACTCTTGCTGCTTTTCTTGGGTCACTTGTTAGTAGAATAGAAGATATTCAACAGATGATTACTCCGATGACGATGTTGATCGTTGCTGGTTTTATGATCGCTATGTTCGGATTAGGTCAACCAGAAAAACCTTTTATTACTATCTCCTCGTATATACCGTTTTTTGCTCCAATGTTAATGTTTATGAGGGTTGGTATGTTATCATTACCAATTTGGGAGCCATTACTAGCGATTGCAATTCTAATCATCACTATTATTCTTCTAGCTATCTTTGGTGCAAGAGTATATAGAGGTGGCGTACTCATGTATGGTCGATCAACTTCTTTTAAAGACATAAAAAAAGCCCTCCAGCTAACAAAAAATGAATGAGCAAGCTTCGATTTAGAAGCTTGTTTTTTTTTCATTTAGTAAAGGTATTGAACTTTGAAAATTGTCCAGCTCCAGCGCCCAGCAACTAGTGTACTTCGAGCTTCTCCCTACGATAAGTCAACATCGAATCTCTTACGTTCTTCGTGTTTCCTTTATCTCAGTCGAAGCTCTCCAGTCCATACGTTGCTAAACGGGCGCCTCCACTTTTCGCTAGAACGTGCATTCGTATTTTTAAGATGCTAAAATATAGAAAAAT
This sequence comes from Bacillus sp. (in: firmicutes), assembly GCA_011524525.1. Classification (GTDB taxonomy): domain Bacteria; phylum Bacillota; class Bacilli; order Bacillales; family Cytobacillaceae; genus Robertmurraya_A. The sequence goes on from WTKE01000028.1 coordinate 16,185, forward strand.
AGAAAACCAAATGAGGAATCTTTATGAAGCGAGTAAAATTTATTCATGCGGCTGATTTGCATTTAGATAGTCCGATGGTAGGTCTGAAATCCTTGCCAGCATCCATCTTCTCACGCCTAAAGGAAAGTACGTTTGTCGCGCTTGAAAGAATTGTGAATAAGGCAATTGAGGAAAAGGTTGATTTTGTTATTTTAGCTGGCGACCTATTTGATAGTGAGGATAGAAGTATAAAAGCACAAACAAGACTTCGTAATGAAATGAAGCGCCTTCAAATTCATGGAATACCTGTATTTGCTATTCATGGAAACCATGATCACCTTAATGGAAGTTGGGCACATCTTGATATGCCTGAGAACGTACATATCTTTTCCACAGAAGTGGAAAGAAAGGTATATAAAACGGCAAATGGAAGTCATCTTCACTTATACGGCTTTAGTTATCCTAGCCGGCATGTTTTTGAGAGAAAAATAGTTGATTATCGGAAAGAGGGAGAAGCGAATTTTCATATTGGGATTTTGCATGGAAATATCGAAGGAAACCATGACCATGGAAATTATGCCCCATTTTCATTAAAAGAATTACTAGACAAGGATTTTGATTATTGGGCCCTTGGACATATTCATAAGCGCACGATCCTCTCACAAGATCCTCTAGTTATTTATCCGGGAAATACGCAAGGGAGAAATAGAAAGGAAACTGGAATTAAAGGAGGCTATCTGATTTTGTTAGAGGATGGGAAGAAGAGTTTTGAGTTTTTTCCTACATCAGATTGTGTGTGGTTAGAAAAGGAGATCAATGTAAGTGAAGTAAATGGGTTTGAACAACTTTACTTAACTTGTAAAAGCATGATTGATGCTGAAAGGCAAAATAAGATAGGAATTCTGCTTAAACTCCATTTAACCAAACTTCTAAAGGAAAATACTCCTGGTGAACGAAACATTCTAAATGATTTATTGGAAGCTCTTCAAGAAGATGAAAGAGAAGAAACATCCTTTGTTTGGCCATATGCTATTACTGCTGAGGAACAAAACATCTGGGATAGGGAGACATTGGCAAACCAAACTGATTTCTATGGGGAGTTATTTCGCCTTTCCGAGGAACCAGGGGAACTTGAAAGAGGTCTTGACTTACTATATCAGCATCCGCAAGCAAGGAAATTTTTGATCCCCCTAACAGATGAGGAAAAAAAAGAAATGATAAGATATGCGGAGAGTTTTCTAGTAGAACAATTGTTAAAAGAATAGGAGGTGAGATGCATGTTAATAAAAGAAATACAGATTTATGGATACGGTAAATTAGAAAATGTTACAATTTCTAATCTGCATTCCTTTACTGTTTTTTATGGAGAAAATGAAGCAGGAAAATCAACGATTATGTCTTTTATTCATAGTATGTTGTTTGGCTTTCCGACAAAAATTCAGGCGGAGCAAAGGTATGAGCCGAAATCAGGAATAAGGTACGGTGGGAAGCTTCTTCTTGAAACAAGTGATAAAGGACGTATCGTTATTGAACGAACGAAAGGTAAAGCTACAGGTGATGTTACCGTTACATTAAAGGATGGCACAAGGGGGGGAGAGGATCTCCTTAAAGAGCTCTTATCCCGTATGGATAAATCTCTTTACCAATCTATCTTTTCATTTAATCTGCAGGGACTTCAAAATATACATCAACTAAAAAAAGAGGATTTGGGCAGGTTTTTATTTTCTACGGGTGCTGTCGGTACAGACCGTTTGGTGTCGATAAACTCTTCCCTTCAGAAAGAGTTGGATGAAAGGTTTAAACCAAGTGGAAAAAAACCTGTTATTAATGAAAAATTAAAAGAGTTAAAAGAAGTTTATAGTCAGTTAAAGAGTTCAGAAAATAAAAATGAAGGCTATTGGCAGTTGGTACGGCAACGCGATGAACTGGTGGAGGAAATCTCCCAACTAGCACGAATAGAAGAAGACTTACTGCAAGAGCTACAGCAGCTACAAGAATGGAAAAAACTTGAGTCAGTTGTAAAAGAGCTTGAATATGTAAAAGAGAAAATAAAGGGAAAACCTCCAATTAAGTTTCCAGTAGATGGCATAAAAAGACTAGATCAAATCATTCACTGGATGAAGCCGTTGGAAGCCCAAAAAGAAAGGTTAGACAGCAAAATTCTAGAGCTTAATGAGGAGATAAGAAATTCTCAACCTAATCTCGAACTTCTTGAGAAGGAAGTAGACATTCAAGGAACATTGGACAGACTTCCTTTACTTGAAACGCTCAGTGAGGAAGAAAAAAGTTTGCGCATTCAGCTTGAACATCTAGATAGACAGAAAAGAGAGCTATTGGGCAAGTTACATATTCCTCTAAACGATGATGCACTCTTGAATCTTGATACGAGTATGTTTATGAGGGACCGTGTGAAGGTAGCTCATAAAAAACAATGGAAGCTCAATGAAAAAAAGGAAGAACTTGATGCGTTATTTGAGAAAGAAAAGTTGGACTTAGAGTTACTTGAGAATAAAATAGCATCATGTAAGAGTGAGTTACTTTCGGAGAAGGAATATCAGGAGCTTGATGAAAAGGTAAAGCACTCAAGTCCATCTAGCTTAAAAAGTGAGCTATTACAAGTGAAACAAACAATCAATATGTTAAGGGGATATGAAGAGGAGGCAAACAAGGAATCGAAGAACCACTTCTTCCAATTATTTACATTTACGATCATTAGTATATTCCTTGGTGTGTTTGGTCTTGTGAGATCAGAATCTTTATTCATTCTTATTAGTATCAGTCTATTTCTTATTGTGTTGATTTCTTCGCTTTTCACGAAAACGAAGAAATCAAAGAAAAATGTTCGAACGCAGTTAGAAGAATTAATAAAAAAGGAAAAAGAACTAGATGTACAAATACAAGCATTAAATACTGAGAAATTTCACGAGTATAGCGGTCGGTTAGAAAAGGAAAAACAAAAAGCGGAAGAGTTCAAAATCCTTAACGTTAAATGGGAGCAACAAAATAACCATTATGAACGAATTATTTTAGAGTTTGAAAAATGGGGAACTGAGTCTGCAGAAACGGAATTAGAACTGAAATCAATTGCTCAAAAACTATGTTTACCAGAAGAAGTCGCCAAGTCATATTTAGTAGAGGCGTTTGACCTTTTGGAAAATGTCAAACGCGTAATCCACGAGCAAAACGCCCTTAAATTACAAATAAATAAAAAGATGGACGCCATTCAAAGGATTTCCAATCGTATCGAAGAGCTCGGAAGGTTATTTATTGGTAAACATATACCAGTGCCACAACTTGCAATAGAACTAAGAAATCGATTAAGAGAAGAGCAGCAAAAGTATATAATATTCAGTGGAAAAAACGAGAAACTTGAAGAAAGTACAGATGAGTTGGAGAGAGTTCAAAGTGAGCTGAAACAGTTTGTTACTGAAATGAAAGAGCTATTTGTTTTAGCTAATGTAACCAGTGAAGAAGAGTACCGTAGTGCAGGGTTTGAAATGGACAAACAAACCTTAGAAAGTAATAGAGTAGAAGAACTTCAAAAGCAAATCGCTTTTTCATCGTTAACAAAGGAAGTCATCGAAAAATTGATCAAGATTACTGATATTGAACAAGCTATACAAGAAAAGAGTGCGGACATTGAAGATAATCATAAAAGACGTGAGGAAGCACTAAAGACTCTTTCTGAAAAAAAACATCAAATTTCAATTCTTGAAGAAGGTGGAAAATATTCAGAACTCCTTCATAAGTATACGCAATTGAAAGCTGAGTTAGAGGATGAAGCAAAGGAATGGGCACGTATTGCTCTAGCTAAAGAGCTTTTGAATAAAACCATGAAGGTATTTAATGAAGAAAAGCTGCCAGCCGTATTAGGAAAAGCCGAGGAATACTTATCATTTTTAACGGATGGCAACTATCAGCGCATCGTTCCAAAAGAGAATGAAAATGGGTTCCATATTCATCGAAAAGATTATTCTGTATTCGAAGCTAATGAACTAAGTCAAGCGACCATGGAGCAGGTGTATGTTGCCATCAGACTTGCTCTTGTGACAACCATTTATAAAAAAAGACCCTTCCCTATTATGATTGACGATAGCTTTGTGAACTTTGATCATGTTCGAACGAGTCGTGTTCTCCAATTATTAAAGAGAATAACGAATAACCAAGTTTTATTCTTCACTTGCCACCGTCATTTACTGAAGGATTTACAAGAAAGCCATATCATCCGTCTCGAAGAAAATCCCGTTCCTCAGGTGAACTGAGGACGGGATTTCTTTTTTAGCCGAAGAATTACCATCATCCACTGTAAATGAATATTGACTTTTATGGTGATTAAATATGCTATACTAGAATCATAGAAAGGGGCGTATTTGATGTCAAAAGGTATCCTTGATTATGAAATAGGAGAAGCTATTGAACAGTTTCTACTAATAAAAAATTCTGTAAAAGGGATCGCAAGTAATGGGAAGCCCTTTTTAACGATTATTTTCCAAGATCAAAGTGGTGAAATAGAAGCGAAACTTTGGGATGCATCTGATGAAGATGAGAAAATATATGCCGCACAAAAAATCGTTAGAATCGTTGGGGAAATACAGAACTACCGTGGGCGTAATCAATTAAAGCTAAGACAAATCCGGCCTGCAGCTCCCACAGATTCTGTAAAGTTAGCTGACTTCCTAGAAACAGCACCTGTTAGTAAGGATGAAATGTCTAGTAAAATCACACAATATATTTTTGAAATGAAAAACCCTAATATCCAAAGAATTACAAGACATTTATTAAAGAAACATTTAAATGAGTTTTTAGAGTATCCAGCTGCAACGAAAAACCACCATGAGTTTGTTTCAGGCTTAGCTTTTCATGTGGTTAGTATGCTTGACTTAGCTAAGGCAATAGCTGAGCTTTACCCTAGCTTGGATAAAGATTTATTATATGCTGGAATCATTCTCCATGACCTAGGAAAAGTTAGGGAACTATCTGGACCGATTTCGACTTCATATACCGTCGAAGGCAATCTTCTAGGTCATATATCTATTATGGTAAACGAAATTGGTAAAGCGGCAGATGAGCTTCATATTACTGGTGAAGAAGTTGTAATCCTCCAGCATCTTGTGTTAAGTCATCATGGGAAGGCTGAGTGGGGGAGTCCAAAACCACCATTAATTAAAGAAGCTGAGATTCTTCATTACATTGATAATTTAGATGCAAAAATGAATATGCTAGACCGAGCATTAGAGAGAGTAAAACCTGGTGAATTTACCGAAAGAATTTTCCCTCTAGAGCAAAGGTCATTCTATAAACCAACCTTTCATAAATAATACCTTACAAAAATGCTCTTAATGGGGCATTTTTTTGGTTTTTATTTCATATGGTTTATAAAGACTTGGACAACCATTAAATTAAAAGGAGGACGTTTGATGATACCAATTTGGGTTTACTTTGTTGTTGCTGGTATTTTTATAAGTGCAATGATGGCACTTCGTACAGGAAGGAAAGAGAGAGAGGAAGAAATGCAAAGTATTGAACGTGAAGGAGAAATATATATGAAGAGGGTTGAGAGGGCCAGAGAGGGCCGATCAGCTCAATAAAAAAGGTTCCAGAGTATCTGGAACCTTTTTACTTACAAAGCCTAATATTAGCCTTGTGTTGCTGTTTCTTCACTGTCTAATGCTTTTTCTAAATCTTTATCTTTGATTTCAACTTTTGCATCCTTAAGTTCACGTTCCATAGCTTCAGTAATCGATGCTTCGTCTAGCTTGGACACTTTTACTTGATGTTCAATTTCAGCTTTCATATCTTCGTATGATTGCTTTTCTTTCTTCTCAGTTACCTGGATAATATGGTAGCCATGTTCTGTTTTTACAGGATCACTTATTTGGTTAACTTCAAGTGCATAGGCAGCCTCTTCAAACTCAGCAACCATTTGTCCAGCTCCGAACCAGCCAAGGTCTCCACCGTTTGCTGCAGAAGCTGTATCTGTAGAGTATTCTTTTGCTACATCTTCAAATTTTTCTCCAGCATCAAGCTTTGCTTTTACTTCTTTTGCTTTCGCTTCATCTTCAACTAAGATGTGACGAGCTTTGATTTGTGGCTTATAGTTTTCGTAGTATTCCTTCATTTCTTCTTCTGTAGCCTCAATATCCTTCACTGCCGCTTTTTCTTGTAGCATACCAATTCTAAACGTCTCACGAAGATCATCTTCGCTATCATATCCATATTGAGCTAAAGCAACTTCAAAATTGTCTCCTAGTTGCTCTTTTAATTCAGCAATTTTTTCATCTAACTCTTCATCACTTACTTCATAATTGTCAGAAAGAACTTTTTCATAAACAAGCTCACGTAAAGTAGCTTCTCCGTATTTTTCCTTCATTGCCTCGTAAAGCTCGTCCTTCGTAATATCCCCTGCAGACGTTTCTACAACCGCCGTAGAATCATTCGCATTGTTACAAGCAGTTAACGTAACCATGCCAGCAATGACTGATAGGGATAACATCCATTTTTTCATCTTGAACACTCCTACAAAATTATTTCGTATCATTTGGTCACAAACATTACTATACCATACCTAATGGGAAGAGCAAAAAAAAATATTTGTTCTACAATGGTAAATCTTCAAAAATAAGTAAATAGCCCATCCCATTATGGAATGGGTTACATAATATAAAGTGAACTAGCAATTAGTTCAAGAAATAATAAGGCAATCCTTCAAGTTTATCGGAATGCCACCATTAAAATTAGAGAGAAAGGGAGGTTTTAATGATGGGACACAATGGCTTTGCGCTACTTGTTGTATTATTCATTTTATTGATTATTGTGGGGGCAGCTTATTGTTAAGCTCCATATGAAATAACACGAATCCTTTTAACGGATGTAGCTGTACTTGAATAGGATATATTAACTTTCCTTGAGAGGAGGTGTTAGAATGGGTCACTCATATGGTGGAGGCTTCGCGCTAATTGTAGTATTGTTCATCCTTTTAATCATCGTTGGTGCTGCTTGGCTATAAGCGAATAAATGATTAAAGAAAAAGAGCGGTGGATCAATGTCCACCGCTCCTTATTGTTCTATGTAAATAGGATTTCTACATAGGAAGATATCAGAAGGATCGTAATTAATATATTAATGGTCCTGAATATTTGTGGCTGTCGTTCTTCAGGAATCTCTTTCTGTAGACAGAGAGAGTTTGTAAGTTTGTTAATTTGGAATAGAATAAAAACGGCAAGTACTATAAAAAGAAAAATCATCGATAAATCCCTCCTATGGGAAGGTGTTTTCTTGTATTGTAT
>WTKE01000100.1 GCA_011524525.1 Bacillus sp. (in: firmicutes)
GTACAAAGTGACTAAGGTTAATCACAGCACCAGAGGATATAATTACATCAAGAAAAGTCAGATTAATCAAAATATTAAACAAAGGTGGGAAGTCTATGAAAGTAGCTTTAGCACAATTGAAGCCTGTTCTACATGACAAATCAAAAAACCTCGAAATGATGCTGCAACATATTCAGAAAGCATCCCAACAGAATTGCCAGCTCATATTGTTTCCTGAGCTTGTCCTAACGGGCTATTTTACACGAGAAAAAACAAAGGAACTCGCTGAAGACATCCATGGCGAAAGCATCTCCCTATTAAAAGAGTGGGCACGTGAATACAACTTAATGATTATTGCAGGTTTTCCTGAAAAAGGGCAGGAGGAGGTGTTTAATTCAGCGGTGATCATTGACGAGCATGGTGAGGTATTAGGTACATATCAAAAGGTCCATTTATGGGACGAAGAAGAGAAATATTTTTCTTCCGGTCAGGAGTTCCCGGTCTGGAATACATCCTTCGGTACGATTGGGGTAATGATTTGTTATGATACCGAGTTCCCGGAGACTGCTCGAATTCTTGCAGGAAAAGGTGCAGAAATCATATTGGCACCAACCGCCAATATGACTCCACTAGAGCATTTACAAAAGACTTATATACAAAGTCGTGCAGCGGAAAATCAGGTATTTGTCGCGACCACCAACCGTATTGGAGTGGAGGAAACAACCCACTTTTTTGGACAAAGTGCCGCTGCAAATCCATTTGGAGAGTTGTTGGTTCATGGCAATGGAGAGGAAAATCAATATTATATCGAGGTGGATTTCTCTCAGATTCAAGCAGCTAGGAGTCAGTTCTGTTATTTGGCGGACCGAAGATCTAGTGTGTATCAATCTGCCGTAAATCCAAAGGGGGAAACAATCGTATGAACAGTCCAATCATGGGATACTCCGTAATTATACTCTTTGCTATAATGATGACTGCCATCACCCTTTTCATTAATAAAAAGGATGTCAATCAAAATGTCGATGACTTGCTAACCGCGGGAAGAAGAGTTCCGTTTGGCCTGGTTGCTGCCAGTGTTTGTGTGGCCTGGATCTGGACGGGCACGATTATGGCTTCTGCGGAAGCGGGAGTATGGTTTGGAATTAACGGCGGCTTTAACTATGCTTGGGGTGCTGTTGTTCCATTTATGATTTTTATCCCCATTGCCTTACCTGCTCCAACTGCGTCGTTAATCATCGGCTTATGGTCTGGTCGATTAAACCCGAAAGTCTCGTTGCTTTCGATTGTCGTTGGGTTGGCTTCAGGGTTAGCTGCTTACTTTATGATTGCTAATGATGATCTCAACTGGTTTGTCGGGAATATGCTATCCCTCTTTTTACCTTTTCTCATTATCTTGATAAGCCTGCCATTTACCAATAAAATGTATGACTTTAACAAGCTTAAAAACTATCAACCGGAACATAAAATTAACCTATAAAAGGAGGCTAACAGATGTCATTTGGTGCCTTTCAGTTTTTTAATTGGCTCATTTTTATCTGGTGTGGACTGGGAATGTTGTTTATCGCTATTGCATCCATTCGGGAAGTGTTTTTTCAGTTGAAAAAGTCAGGGAAACCAAAGGATCAGCATACGGGGACAGATATGAAACTGTAAGGAAGCAGGGGGATGTACCTCTGCTTTTTTTCGCTATAAGCTTCTAGTTCTCAAAAAACACATGTTCCGCATGAAGTCCTTCATTCACGGTGATGATCCCGAACGAAGGCTGTGGCTGTCTCCTTTTATCCGTACAGGATCCAGGATTAAATAGTAAGATGCCATTCGACTCCTTCAAAACCGGAATATGAGAATGACCAAAAATAATGCAATCCACATGTGAATCCATAAATGCTTCCATCGCACGCCTCTCCGTCGTCCAACGTTTGCCATGACCATGAACGACCCCAATCCGGAAGCCTTCTATTTCAATTATTTGCTTTTCGGGAAGAATTGCTTGCAGCTCATATGAGTCCACATTCCCAAACACTCCTTTTACTTCTCCGTATTGCAATAACTCATGATAAACCTCAATGGTTTGCCAGTCTCCAGCGTGAATGATTAAATCACTTTGTAGTAAAGCTGTAATGACCTGGATAGGGAGTGTTTTTGCTTTTTTAGGCATATGTGTATCGGAAAGGACGGATATTTTCATATTGAACCTCTGAATAAAAAGGAATGAAATATGGTTAAGATTCTTATTATTTTCTTCGTCTTTGGTTCACTTTATGCTTGGGAGGCTATAAATTTAAAGTGTTAGTTGTTTTTTCTTTTCTCATGACCCTTGGCTTAGCCCTAGGTTGTTTTTGATCATCCGATCCTTTATCTAAAGTGAACCGTACATGCCCTGTTGATGTGGCCATTCACTACAATGAATCTCCTTTAGGGAATAAAATCATACCATTTATAAGATAATATTCGTAACCGTATGTCATAAGGGGAGTGTAACCAACTTGACTAAAAAAGATGCGTTTCAGTGCCAAGAAGACATGGATCAAGTTCATCACCAACTTATTGAACAAATTGCTCGAATTAGTGTTGATGAAGAGGAAGAGCGAATGAGAGATGAGTTGGAAATACAGCAACAAAACAAAGCTGACTAAGAAGTCAGCTCTTTTTGTTTATATTTAACAACTTTTTGAAAAAAGTATCCTTTCCTCATTTCCGCAAATAATAATGGTACATTCTGAAGAAAATGGGTGAAAAGTGAATGAAGAAAGAACGAAGAGGGCTGTCTGCTTGGCAGCTAACGATGATGGCGTTAGGAAGTGTTATTGGGGGTTCCTTTTTCCTCGGATCATCGGTTGCTATTAATGCGGCAGGACCTTCGATTATAATATCGTTTATTTTAGGGGGAGCACTTGTTTATTTTATCCTTTATGCATTATCTGAAATGACGGTAGGAAGTCCAACGATTGGATCATTTAGTACGTTTGCCGCCCGAGAACTTGGTCAGGGGACAGGCTTTGTCGTTGGTTGGTTGTACTGGACGGGTACGATACTCTCGATGTCCAGTGAAGCAACAGCGATTTCAATGCTCATTAGCAATTGGTATCCAAACGTTTCAATCGCTTGGCTTGGTGGATCCATTATAGTAGGAATTACGCTGATCAATTTATTAGGAGTAGACAAGATTGGGAAACTGACAAGTGGATTATCGGCAATCAAGGTATTCGCGATTATCTTTTTTATCCTAACAGCATTAGGATTAATTTTTGGTGTGTTCCCTGGTGGCTCTGCGATTGGTTTAGGGGAAGTTACGAGACAGCCTTTCATGGCAGGTGGAATCAGTGGAATAGCAGGGAGTATGTTGCTTGTCATTTTTACATACGCTGGATTTGAGATTATTGCCCTCGCTGCAACCGAGGCCGACAATCCCACTGATACTATTCCGAAAGCGATTCGTAATACCGTATTGTGTTTGGTAGGTCTATATCTATTATACGTGCTTGTGTTACTGCCACTTATTCCGACAGCGGTTTTAAGTGAAAATGTCAGTCCTATGGTGGCATCTCTTGCTCGATGGGGCATCGGTTGGGCAGGAACGGCGTTGAATCTAGTATTGATTTCAGCCATTCTTTCAGCTATGCTTTCAGCCGTATTTGGGTTAGGAAGAATGATTCGCTCCCTTGTGATTGAAGGTCATGCACCACAAAGATTAAAGGACAACACAGACGTTCCCTATCGCGGGATATTATTTTCTGGTTTAGCGATGCTCGCTGGATTAATTTTTGGACTTATGTTCCCAAGAGCGTATCTCGTGTTAATCACGTCAGGTGGTTTTGCTTTAATTTTCACTTATGCGGTGATTATGGCCAGTCATATTCGATATCGGAAGAGAAACGGTTGTCCTCCAGGTGGTATTTGCCAGATGCCTGGATTTCCATATACCTCGTGGATCGCATTGATCAGCTTAATCATTGTACTACTCAGTATGCCGTTGATTCCCGGACAAACGGCGGGCTTAGTTACTGGTATAAGTATGGTGGTGTTCTTCTCGTTATCGTATTTTGTCGTAAGTCGCAGAGGTGGTCTACAAGGAAATAATGACCGCGTTCGAGGAACACTGCAATCAAATTTTGCGACAGAGTTTTCTGAGGAGTTATATGGAGATAATGATAGTGATAAAAAATAATATATCCAACTCTTCTTGCATCCATGTAAGAAGAGTTTCTTTTGTATAATGAAGGTAAACCTGTCAAAAGGAGGACATAAATGAACAAATTAGACACGCCTTCATTGCTTATTGACTATCAAAACCTATTAACAAACATAAGCCAAATGGTATCCTTTGCAAAAGAAAAAGGAATCGCGTACCGTCCACATATTAAAACACATAAGTCGATTAAAATTGCTCATCTACAGATGGAAGCCGGTGCCGTGGGCATTACAACGGCAAAAATCAGTGAAGCGGAAGTAATGTCAGCAGGTGGAATCAAAGATATCTTAATCGCTTATCCCATCTCTAGCCCTGATAAAATCAAACGGTTAGTCAAACTACTCGAGCAAGAAGTTAAACTAAAAGTCTCAGTCGATAACATGGAGTCATTATCATATTTACAGAAAGAACTGGTTCATACACCATTTACTCTAGAGGTTTGGATTAAAGTAAACTCGGGGTTAAATCGTTGTGGAGTGGAACCAGGACAGGAAGCGGTCCTTTTAGCGAAAGAGATCTTGACTCACTCCAAATTACAGCTTGGGGGCATTTTTACTCACGCAGGACATTCCTATGCAGCTAAATCAATGGACGAAATAGAAAAGATTGGACATCATGAAGGCCTGAGTGTTGTCGAAAGTGCGGAACAGTGCGAAAAAGAGGGTATTCGAATTCCTGTTCGTAGTGTAGGTTCTACACCAACTTACAAAATCGCAGGAAATGTACCAGGTATTACCGAAATTCGCCCAGGAAATGCTGTATTTTTCGATGCCATTCAAGCGGGGTTAGGTGTAACAACAATAGAAAATTGTGCCGTTACACTTCTAGCATCCGTTGTCGGAGTTTACAAAGACCGAGTGATTTTTGACACAGGAAGTAAATCTCTTTGCTTAGACAAAGGGGCTCATGGGAATCAAACAGTATCAGGCTTCGGGCATGTAATGGGACATCCTGAAATCGTCATTGAACGATTGTCGGAGGAACATGGAGTAGGTGCTTTGGTACAGGAAACGACATTAAAGTTAAATGATAAAGTACAAATCATACCGAATCATGCGTGCACGGTGGTTAACCAGTTTGATGAATATGTGGTTCATGAGAATGGTCATATGATAGATGTATGGCAGGTAGATGCTAGGGGAATGGTTAAATAATTGATACGTAATACTATGTTAAAATAAGTTCAGTATTATGAAAGGGGTGCACTCATTGACCATTGAAAACATCGTCCAACAACAAATACAATTCTACAACGCCGGAGACCTTGAAGGCTTTGCAAGTACATACGCTGATGATATTACGGTCTATACTTTCCCAGACAACAAGGTCACACTTAGCGGTAAGGAAGCCCTGATCGAACGGTATACAGAAACCTTTAAAAAGAAGATGCACGCAGAAATTAAAAATCGGTCGATCGTTGGAAACAAAGTGATTGATTGGGAGTTCGCCACCAACGGCTTAACAGGTGAGACGGTAAGCTTAATGGCCATCTACGAAGTGAATAACAACCTTATTTCAAAGGTATGGTTCATAAGGGAATAACCGCTTTCTAATTAATTTTTATTTTTGCACAAATGAAATTTTTCAAAAATTTGATTGACTTATCCTATCACTCGTAATAGAATTAAGAAAATTTAAAAAGTTGAAACACAGTGAATGGGAATATTAAGGTTCATTTATTGTTTAGAGAGCTGTCGGTTGGTGAAAGACAGTCGATAAATCCCCCAACTCGCCCAGAAGTGGTAAGGCTGAAGTGGTAGTAGGCCTTAACGGATGACAACCGTAATCAAGTCATAAAGTGGGTTTGTTGCGTTTTTTTACTAACAAACCAAAAAGAGTGGTACCACGTAGGCAAAGCCTGTCGTCTCTTATGAGATGATGGGCTTTTTATATTTTCTGAAGAAAGGTCGTTGTGACAATGGAAAAATTTGAGAAGTACTCTAGAAGTTATTTTATGCCTCCTGTCAAAAGCATGAAGTGGATGGAGAAGGAATACATTACCGAAGCACCTTTATGGTGTAGTGTGGATTTAAGGGATGGAAACCAAGCGTTAGTTGTTCCGTTGACACTTGAAGAAAAGCTAGAGTACTTCCAATTGCTCGTGAAAATTGGGTTCAAAGAAATTGAAGTTGGCTTCCCGGCTGCTTCTGAAACGGAATATACATTTTTACGTACATTGATTGAACAAAACTTAATCCCAGACGATGTGACAATTCAAGTACTAACACAATCCAGAGATCATATCATCAAGAAAACCTTCGAATCCCTTCAAGGGGTAAAAAAAGCAGTTGTCCATTTATATAATTCAACGTCTGTTGCTCAAAGGGAACAGGTGTTTAGAAAATCAAAAGAGGAAATCATTGATATTGCCGTAACCGGTGCGAAGCTATTACAAAAGTATGCGTTGGAAACAGAAGGGGAGTTTGTTTTTCAGTATTCGCCTGAGAGCTTTACTGGAACGGAAATGGAGTTTGCGCTTGATATATGTAATCGAGTCCTTGACGTGTGGCAGCCGACGCTTGAGAACCAGGTGATCATCAATCTACCTGCAACAGTCTCTCACTCGATGCCTCATGTATATGCAAGTCAGATTGAGTATATCAGTGATCACTTAAGCTATCGAGACAACGTCATTCTTTCGATTCACCCGCATAATGACCGAGGCAGCGGAATTGCCGATGCCGAATTAGCGGTTTTAGCGGGGGGACAACGAATTGAAGGAACATTGTTCGGAAACGGTGAACGAACAGGAAATGTCGATATCGTGACACTTGCTCTGAATCTATACTCACACGGGGTGGATCCAAAGCTAAACTTCGAAAATGTCATCGAAATCATGGAAACCTACGAGCGCTTAACAAAGATGAAGGTTCATGAAAGACATCCATATGCTGGGAAACTAGTATTTACGGCGTTCTCTGGTTCCCATCAAGATGCCATCACAAAGGGCTTCAAATGGCGTGAGGAAAAGGAAAATGTAGCGTGGAATGTTCCCTACTTAGTGATTGATCCAAAGGACATTGGTAGAGAATATGAGGGAGATATTATTCGAATTAATAGCCAATCGGGTAAAGGTGGTATTGGCTATCTTCTTGAACAGCAATACGGTTTTGATCTTCCACCGAAAATGCGTGAACACTTTGGGTATGCCGTCAAAAATGTGTCTGATCATGAAAACAAAGAGCTTATGCCAAGTGAAATTTACGACATTTTTATCAATGGCTATGTGAATATTACGGATCCAATTCAGTTCATTCAGTCGAAATCGGCTAAAAATGAAAACTATGATACGATCGTTTCGGTAATCTATGAAGGAAGTCAATTGGAGATTCCAGGAGTAGGTAATGGCCGATTGGATGCAGTGAGCAATGCATTACAAACCAAGTTCGGGATCGAATTTACTGATTTAGAGTACAAACAGCACGCGCAGGAAATGGGTTCTAAATCGAATGCCGTCTCTTATATTGGGATAAAAGATCAAAACGGTACTGTACATTGGGGCTGTGGAATTGATACAGATATTATGACTTCTTCCATTCGTGCGTTGTTTAGTGCCGTGAATTCTTTGGTGAAAAGCAATCAGAAAATGGAAGCCATTGCTCATAAGTAACAGATAAGAACGATAAAAGCCTAAATCATACACTGATTTAGGCTTTTATTTTTAACAAAAGATAATGATGAAAGGATTCTCTTTTGGCTCTTACATTTATAAAAGTAATTTATAAAATTAGGCTCATAGGCAAGCTACCAAAGTCAGCTTCAGTTAATAAATTACTTGTATAAGCCGAAGGAGTGAGAAAATGGGCAGACGAATAAAACATAATTCACGTGACGTGGAAGAGTTAGCAAGGCTCATGTTGGCTGAAGCGATTGGAGAAGGAGTTCAAGGGATGAATAAGGTAGGAACGGTTGTAGCCAATCGGGTCGAGGCCGACTGTTCTCCTGATTTCAAAAACCTCCGTAATATCAGGCATGCGATTTATCAAACGATACCTGGAACTGGGGTCCCTCATTTCGAACCCGTCTTAAATGGCTCTTTGTATACACAACGTCCCAGTGAAGAAGACCTCCAAAGAGCTAGAAATTTGTTGCAAGGTCATAGGGAGCCTCGTGCCCGAATGAATTTGTGGTTTTATAATCCAAGTCCAGGTAAAAAGTATAGAGCACCATGTGGCGCTACTATGCCTAGATCACCTATGACGAAGTTCGATTTTGCGTACAAAAATCATTGCTTCTATGTCGCTGTGCCGGGTTACTGCACCGAGTTTTATAGATAAAATTTTTAGGAGTTGATTATTATGTCTTGTCAAGACTTTAATTATTATCCCATGAACTACTATTCTAGTTTCTATCCATCTTCTATGACGAGAGAAACTGTCACACAACCTTCTGGCTTCCCTATGTCGATGCCTTCAGGACCTACGTATTCGGTCCCAGTGGTTCCGATAGGGACTGGACAGCCGCTTGTAGCAGGCGCGATGGAAGAATCATTTATTGAAAATATTCTCCGCTTCAACAAAGGGAAAATCGGTACTTTTTACTTTACTTACCAAGGTAACAACAAATGGAACGCGATGGTTTACCACGGACGCGTAGAAACAGCTGGTCGTGACCATATCATCATAAGTGATCCAACAAGCGGAAAACGCTATTTGCTGATGATGGCAAATCTTGACTGGGTGGAGTTTGCTGAAGAAATTAACTATCCTTCTCCAACAATCAGTCCAGAAGTCCAGGCGACTCTTACATCTACGGACTGAGTTTGTGAACATTTAAAACCCGCTTAATCCTTATCCGGAAAGCGGGTTTTCGTTGTGTACTATATTTCTAAAGAGGGGAAAAGTCATTATTTCCTATGTATTTAATATTAATTGTTCAATCGCATAAGCGACACCATGTTCATTGTTGGAACGAGTATGAAATTGAGCAATTTCTTTGACGCTTTTCTCGGCATTACCCATTGCAACACCACAACCTGCATACTCAATCATTGTTAGATCATTCTCGCCATCACCAATACAGATGACTTCTTCACGAACAATACCTAATTTCTCAGCAAGAAGCTTTACGGCATTTCCTTTGCTTACACTCGAGTGCAAAATTTCATAAAAATAGGGTGCACTGCGCACCATCGTGTATTTTTCCTTAAGAGTTGCTGGAATTGCAGCTATCGTTTTCTCTAACCTCGCAGGTTCTCCAACAAACATTACTTTCGGTATTAAGATATCTGAGGTTATTTCTTCAATTTCTCTATACTGCAAAGGTACCCCATTTACAAATGATTCGACAACGGTGTATGGACTAATGTCCTTATTGGGAGTATAAATTCTTTGTGAATCAAAAAAATGCATGGAAGTCTGGAGTTCCTGACTGACTCCATAAAGTGTCATTAAGTCCTCATGTGTTAAAGAAATTTCTGACGCCACTTCCTTCGTTTCAGAATGTTGAACTAGTGCACCATTAAATGTAACGACATATTGATCATGAAGGTCTAACTCTTCAATGAACCCATGAACCCCTCCGATAGGTCTTCCTGTACAGATGACCACTTTGACTCCTTTTCTTTTAGCTTCTTGTATTGCCTCATTTACTTCCTTTGTTACCTCTTTACGGTCATTGATTAAGGTTCCATCAATATCAATAGCAAGCAATTTATACATGTTCATTGATTCACTCCAGTATTAGGTATTTACCTAATGGTAGCACAAAATAAAAGGGGCTGCCTAATCAGTTTTAGAACCCTGACATTATTTTTATATTATGATAGGATTAGGCAAACATTTGATACGAATATATTACCAGTAGTATATTTCATCCATTATTAAAATCCTATAATTACCATATACTAGTTAATGAAAATAGGAGGGGCGCTAATGGAAACATTCTTTGGTCATTATGGCAATCCATTTGAAATGTATTCGCTTCAACATCGTGTGGCGCTTTTGGTTATTATTTTGATCTTAGGGACAGTCATTTGGTTCCGAGTTCATTTACGCAAACCCGGGTGGAATCGTAAATTCCGTTACGGATTAGCCTTGCTAATGCTTCTATTACATATAGGTTTACATTTTTGGTACATCAGTACCGGTAATTGGACACCTGAGCAATCGCTGCCATTACAACTATGTACATTAACCCTGCTTTTATCGATTTTACTGCTTCTTTTTCGGAACTTCTATTTGTATGAATTCGTCTTTTTTGCAGGAACAATTGGTGCACTGCAAGCTTTAATAACCCCAGTGCTTGATGTTGCTTTTCCGCATTTTTGGTATTTTTACTTTTTTGTCGGACACGGAGGAATTGTGTTAACGGCGATCTTTATGACTGCAGTAGAAGGTTTCAGACCAACTTGGACATCAGTTGGAAGGACGATGCTGTGGTTAAATGTTCTAATGGTGGTTGTGATCCCGGTGAATTCATATACAGGAGCAAATTACATGTTTCTAGCAAGAAAACCTGCCACCGCATCTTTGCTTGATTTTCTAGGTCCATGGCCGTGGTATATTCTTTCACTTGAGGTAGTTGCATTCGTTTTATGTTTATTGCTCTATCTGCCTTTTCTTCTATTTGAACGTTGGGAGCAGAAAGGAAAATCCACCTACTGAAGTAAAAGAAAGTAGTGTCCTCTTTATAGTTGTTACTCATGATTAATATGATTTAAAAATCTATAAGGATAAATGACTGATCGTCTGTTTCCTCTGTATTATTTTTTTTCTTGTGAAGAAAATGAACGATTTCATCTTTTACTGTATCCAAAGAATTCATAGCAGACTTTTTTAAAAAGGCTAATAATTGATTTTGTGGCAGTACATCTGTTATCCCGTCAGTATATAAAAATAATCGAGAATTTTCTTTAAAGGATATCTTTTTAGTTAAAAATTCTACTCCTTCAAACAAACCTATTGGAGGGTTAGTAGATGCGAGAAATATCGTTTCTTCTTTATTAAATACAAAAGCTGTCGGGTGACCGGCGTTAATATATTCTATCTCCTGCTTACTGGTATGAATGGTCATATAAAGAATGGTTGCATAGTGTTTGATGTCACTACTATTGCTAAATAGAGATAGCAAGTATTGATCTAGTTGTTTAAGAATCGAAATGATATCCTCTCCTTTTGCCATCAAGGTTTGAAATAAGGAGAAAAGTGAGATAGTAATCAATGCCGAAGAAATCCCATGGCCCATTACATCAATCATAATTACTCCATATTGTTCATCGTCTATTTTATAAAAGGAAAACATATCTCCTGATAATACGCTTGAAGGTTCATAAAAAGAGGCTATCGTTAACTTCTCATTGGTAAAAGGAATGGAAAGAGTAGCGTTCTGTACTCTTTTTGCTAATTCGAGTTCCTTTTGGATTTTCACTTGATATTTCTTATTTTCGTTTAATAAAATGACTAACTCCTCATGCTTCAATTGTAATTCTTTATTAGCTCTCTCAGCTTCTTTTTTAGCCTTTATTATTTCGTCCTCAAATTCATTACGTTTGTACATAGGAATGAAAATACAATCATTTAGCGAAGAACCTGACCACATCTTTCGTTTTGCATTTAATAAGACAGGAACTTCATTACCACTCTTTGTTTTTAATGTGATATACATTTCAGTCACTTTCCCTTGAACTTTAACCATCGGTATAAAGTAAAGCTGATAAAATAGTCGAGATGCCTCAGTAAGAATCACATCAATATGGTTTAGATGGATTTCCTCCCTTGAATAATCTAATAAATCAAGCAAAGGTTGATTACTTCCTAGTATCATCCCACTATCGTCTATTGATATGTATCCACATGGTAAATCATCAAGTATTTCCACATTCATGTTAATTCCCCTTGAGTTTTGATTTCATTAAAATAGGAATTGGTTCTAATACTTTTTCAAGCTACCTTTTGTTATTATATCTCTAGTATATAACAAGGGGGCTTTTGAATTATGACAAATATCCTAAAAAAGTATCATGTATCAATATTAGGTGAAGGATCCCAAGTAATGATGTTTGCTGCTGGGTTTGGTTGTGACCAAAGAATGTGGCGTTTAGTGGCCCCGCATTTTGAAAAGGATTATAAAGTTGTTCTATTTGATTATGTAGGTGCTGGCCATTCAGATATATCGCAATATCATTCAGAGAAATACAGTTCTCTGGATGGCTATGCAGAGGATGTACTGGAAATTCTAGACGCGTTTGATTTTACCAAGGTGATTTTTGTAGGTCATTCTGTAAGTAGTATGATTGGTTTGTTGGCATCTATACAAAGACCGGAGCGTTTTGAAAAATTAATAATGGTAGGACCATCACCTTGCTATATTAATGACATGCCAACTTACTTTGGAGGGTTTGATCGAGTTGCATTGGAAGGACTTTTTGACTTGATGGATAAAAATTATATTGGCTGGGCGAATGAACTAGCACCAGTTATTATGAAGAATTTAGAACGTCCAGAACTAGCTGAAGAATTAGAGGAGAGTTTTTGCTCGACCGATCCAGTCATTGCTAACAATTTTGCTAGAACGACCTTCTTCTCAGATAACCGTAAGGATTTGCCAAATGCGAAAGTTCCTTCATTAATTATGCAATGTG
Source organism: Bacillus sp. (in: firmicutes) (assembly GCA_011524525.1). GTDB lineage: Bacteria > Bacillota > Bacilli > Bacillales > Cytobacillaceae > Robertmurraya_A. The sequence goes on from WTKE01000100.1 coordinate 12,753, forward strand.
CTGAGGATTCGATAGCACCGAGAGAAGTAGGCGAATACGTATTACGAAATATGCCACAAAGCACTATATCCTACATGAATGCCACAGGTCATTGTCCACACCTAAGTCATCCTACTGAAACGATTACGGTTATTAAGGATTACCTAACTAGTTCAAAGTAGATACAAAAGAGTGGTAACCGTAATTATAAGTAGTCACTTATCCAAAAAAGGTAAGTGTTTTTTTATATTTTTCAATATATAAAACCATAGTAAAAGGTCGGCGAATACTACGAAAAAGTAGTATTCGTTTTTTTATAGCACTGAAGAACTAGGAGTATAGGAGAAAAACTAGCTTACAGTCCTATTAAGAAAAAAAGATAAGTGCTGTGGTTCTATTCGCCCGTTTTTATAGTCCTATTAAATTTAGGAATACAAGCTAGTATGTAAATGGACCTATTCCGCCGATAATCAAAATAAGAAATCTAAAAGGGGGCATTTTACTTGACGATTGCCAAACCCAATAACGCTATCCAATTTGTTGTCTTTACGGTAAATGACCAACAATATTCTTTATCTATTGAAGAGGTCGTTGAAATACTTAGAGTACCGACGGTTACGGATATACCAGGAATAAATGAAATGATAGCAGGTGTCATAAATTTAAGAGGAAGCATTATACCTGTCATTAGTCTTCATACTCGGTTTCATTTACCGAAACCAGATCCACATAAAAAGAACAGAATTGTTATCGTTCAAGGGAATAATGAAAATATTGGATTAATGGTTGATGAGGTAAGAATGGTGACAAAATTTGATACTGATCATGTCGAGCCTCCTCCAGGTTTAAGAGTTGAAGAGGATGTATTTAAAGGCTATGCCAAATACGATGGTCAGGTCATTGGGATCTTACATTTATCAAAGGTCCTATACGACTCACATATTACGGGATAAGGAGGTTCCGGAATGGCAGAATTTGATTTATCGGCATATCTAGGAGTTTTCCTAGATGAGGTTGATGAACAACTACAATTACTAGATACAGAAATTTTAAATCTTGAAAAAGACCCTTCGAATCAAGCTACGATACAAAATATATTTCGAGCAGCCCATACCCTAAAAGGCTCATCCGCGTCTATGGGGTTTGAACAAATGAAGGAATTTACCCATCATCTCGAAAATGTGTTTGACCAAGTACGTAATCATCAACTATTGGTTACACCAGATGTTGTAAATGTTATTTTTGAAAGTATTGATTTTATTAAGGTACTTAAGGAAGGCATTGTTGAGGGTAACCTTAGTCAAATTAATATCCAACCTTATGTCAATAAATTACATGGTATAAAAGCTTTAGTAGATTCGGAACTGGTTATAGATACAAAAACAAAGCCAGAGCTAAATGAAGCTCTTAAAGTAGAACTAGACGAGTACCAAAAGAATATGATTCAAAAGGGATTAGAATATGGTCATATTGCATTAGAAATTTCCATACTGCTATCAAATGAAGCATTAATGAAGAATGTTAGGGCACTATTAATCTATAACAATCTCAAGGAAGCTGGGGAGATTATTGCTGCTTTTCCTTCCATTGAAGAGATGGAAACAAATAGTGAATTTAATGAAGAGTTAAAATTTATTCTCCTAACCCTAGAAACAAAGCAAGATATCTTTGAAATGATTAATCAAATATCAGACATCAAGATGGTTAATATTACCCAGATCACTGATGGCAATATTAATACCAGTAAAGAAGAGTCCGAGAAAAATGAAGAAAAGAGTAAACAGTTGGTCGAAGTGGAGTCCGTACAAACGAAGCAAACCAAAGTGAATCCGACGGTGCGAGTCGATGTAGATAAGTTAGAGCATTTAATGAATCTAGTTGGGGAACTTGTCATAGACCAAACGAGACTAGTAGATGTGAGAGGACGTTTAACTGATAACATTACGCAGCATGAAGAGGATTTTGATGTTCTCGATGAAGTCACAACCCATTTAAGCCGAGTAATAACTGAGCTCCAAGAAGGCATGATGAAGACAAGGATGCTGCCTATTGAACAGTTGTTTAATCGATTTCCACGAATGGTTCGAGATACAGCTCAAAAAGCTAATAAGGATATTGATTTTATTACTCAAGGAAAAGAAACAGAGCTTGATCGAACGTTAATTGAGGAAATTAGTGATCCTATTATCCATCTTTTAAGGAATTCCATTGATCATGGAATTGAGTCTCCAGAAGAAAGAGAGAGGCTAGGAAAGCCACGTAAAGGCAAGGTACTACTACGTGCTACACATGAAGAAAATAATGTTGTCATTTCCATTACCGATGATGGTAGAGGAATTGACCCGGAGAAGATAAAGAAATCTGCTATTAAAAAGGGCACAATTACTGAAGAAGAAGCAAATAAGATGTCTGATCAAGAACTTATTTTCTTGATCTTTAAGTCCGGTGTTTCTACGGCGGAAAAAATTACAGATATTTCTGGTAGAGGCGTAGGGATGGATATTGTACGAGCCCATATCGAAAACCTCAATGGAATTATCGACATTGATTCAACTGTAGGAGAGGGCACCACTTTTACTATCAAGCTCCCACTAACGCTTGCTATTATCAGTTCCCTACTAGTGAAGTTTGGTTCCAAAACTTTTGCCATCCCATTAGTAAATGTACTTGAGATCATCCGTCTAAATAAAGAGGATATTCACATGGTAAAAGATAAAGAGGTAGGCCTAGTTAGAGGTCGAGTACTACCGCTCGTTAGAATGAAGGAAAGATTCGGTCTCAAAGATGATGAATCGAGTACGTTACAAAAGAAACGAGAGTTTGTGATTGTCGTAGGAATCGCTGATAAACGAATAGGGTTAATAGCTGATAAAACTTTAGGGAATCAAGAAATTGTCATTAAATCACTAGGACGTTATATCGGTTCACCACCGTACATCTCTGGAGCAACAATTATGGGGGATGGAAGTGTCGCACTCATTCTAGATGTCTCCTCCGTCGTAAGGGAAGAGGGTGCACAAGATATGGAAAATGTAGATATAACAAAAAAGAAAGAGTTAGAGGATGAAAGTCAATTCGTAACCTTTAAGTTAGATTCAGAGGAATATGGTTTAGAGATTCATCGCGCGAAAGATATTGTCTCAGTACCGGAAATGACAAAGGTCGTTAATGCAGCAGATGAATTGCTAGGTATTATCAATTTACGTGGAAACATGCTACCGGTAGTAGACTTAAGGAAAAAGTTTAATATGAAAGCGAAAGAGATCACAAAGAAATCAAGAATTATTGTTGTTGAGAATGCCCACGAAGACATTGGTTTCCTTGTAGACGAAGTAACACAGGTCCTTAAGACAAACAATAATCAAATCGAGAAACCACCTGCAGATAGTCAATACAACCATTCACATCTAATTAATGGAATAAGCAAGGATGGTGATCGATTAGTCATTCTCCTTGAGTTTGATAAGATCATTCACTCTTTAAATATAAACGTACTTCAACACTAAACAATAATAGGATAATTTCTAGGAGGCTTACCAAATGAATTTTTTTAACAAGAGACCTAACTTTCAAATAGAGCAAATCTTAATGAATACATCCACAATGGATCAAGAACTAACAAGCTTAGTAGAGTCACTTCAACAGATGTTTAAAGGGAATAATCAACAAGCAGCTTCCGTAGAACAAGTCAATACAACCATTGGGAAATTGTCTAAATCTATTAATAGTGTGGTAAGAAATTCTGAAAGTCTCCAACTCTCCACTGGACAAAGTTTTACCACGCTTGAAGGGTTATTAGGTGAATTAAAAGAGTTAGATAGAAATCTTGATAGTAGCTCCGTATCAATTCAAGAAATATCAGCGGCAATGGAAGAAATGGCTAGTCAAGTAAAAGGAGTAGCAGCTAACTCGGATCAATTAACTCTATCGGCCAAAGAAGCAACCGAAGCGATTCAAGAAATGGCGGCTTCCATTCAACAAGTAACCGGAAATGCTACAAGCACAGCAAAATCGGTAGAAGACATTTCAATTGCCATGGAACAAATGAGCAAGTCTATAGTTGGTGTTGCTGAAAATGCTAGAAGTCTATCAGCATCTGCAGTTGAAACTAGTGATTCTATTCAAGAACTTGCAGCATCTATTCAACAAGTAGCAGGAAATTCTGAGAGAACGGCAGCAACAGTTGAACAAATTTCTGTATCCATTGATGAAATGGCCAAATCTATTACAGGAGTTGCTGATAATGCAACTAAATTAACACAATCAGCAACGGAAACAAACAACGCAGTTCAAGAAATGGCCGCTTCCATTCAACAGGTTGCAGGCAATGCTCAAAGCACGTCAGCATCCGTTGAAGAAGTTTCTGCAGCTATTGAAGAAATGGCCGCTTCCGTAGAACAGGTGGCTGGGAACGCTGAAAGTTTAACTTTATCAGCTAAGGAAACGAATGATGGTATTCAAGAAATGGCTGCATCAATTGAGCAAGTGGCTAATAATGCAGTTAGTACATCTGCTTCTGTAGAGGAAGTTTCAGCTGCCATTGAGGAAATGGGTAGTCAAATCAAGGGAGTCACGAATAATGCTGAGGTATTAGCAGAAGTAGTGGAAAATACAAGCTCTGGTATTCAGGAAATGGCCGCTTCTATTCAGCAAGTCGCAGGTAATGCGGAAAGTACAGCTAGTTCCGTTGAACAAGTATCAACAGCTATTGAACAAATTGGAATTTCTGTTAAAAATGTTGCAGGGAATGCAGAACGTCTAACGAAGTCTGCAGTCGAATCAAACACTTCTATTCAAGAAATGGCTGCATCCATTCAACAAGTAGCAGGTAATGCAAGAAGCACTGCGATGTCAGTAGAAGAGGTATCAGCAGCGATTGAAGAAATGGGTAGCCAAGTAAAAGGGGTAGCTTCCAATGCGGAAAGCCTTAATACTTCTTCTGAAGAAGTTGCAGCTTCCATCCAAGAAATGGCCGCTTCTGTACAACAAGTAGCTGGTAATGCTCAAAACACTGCAAGCTCAGTGGAACAAGTGTCCGCTTCCATTGAACAAATGGGCAAATCGGTTAAAGGTGTGTCTGATAATGCAATAAGTCTTTCGAAGTCAGCAAGAGAAACCAATCAATCTATCCAAGAAATGGCCGCATCTATTGAACAGGTAGCAAGAAATGCTGAGAATGTAAATCAATTAACGCTAACTGTAGCAAAAGATGCTAAAGATGGGAAAGAAGCGGTTCTTTCTTCTGTTGACGGAATGAAGGAAATTGGTGAAGTCGTACAACAAGCCTCTACGGTAATGCAAAGTCTAGGAAAAAGCTCAGATGAGATTGGCAGCATAATAGAAGTAATTGATGATATTGCAGAGCAAACAAACTTACTTGCTCTAAATGCAGCGATTGAAGCAGCAAGAGCAGGTGAGCATGGAAAAGGATTTAGTGTTGTTGCAGACGAAGTAAGAAAACTTGCTGAACGAACAGCTTCTGCTACAAAGGAAATTGCTACTCTTATTAAAGGAATTCAAGGAGAGACCTTTGATGCAATTAAGGCAATTGAGATAGGAGAACAGAAGGTAGAGCAAGGATATAAACTATCTGATCAAGCAAATGAAGCTATTAATAAGATTGTAACAGGTGTCGAAAATATTACGATTGAAATCTCTCAGATTACAACAGCCACTACACAACAAACGGAACAGGCTAAGGATATTGTGAAATCAGTAGAAAATGTAACTCTACAAGCGGAGCAAGTAACTCACGCAACAATTGAACAAACCTCTGGTGTGGAAGAAATCATTAAAGGTGTAATCAATGCAAGACATCAAGTAAAGCAAATAACAGATGCTACTTCAGAACAAGCGAAGCAAGCACAGCTAATTGTAAACTCAGTGGACAGCATGACCACACAAACTGAATTGGTTGCCCAAGCAGTTAAAGAGCAAGCTGCGGGAGTAGAAGAAATCATTATAGGCGTAACAAATGCACGAAGCCAAGTAAGCCAGATAACAACTGCAACAGAAGAACAAGCAAAACAAGCAAATGCAATCGTTAGTTCAATTGAAAGTGTAACGAACCAGGCTGAAATGGTAACGAATGCAGCAATAGAACAAACAGCTGCCGTCGAAGAAGTCATCCAAGGCGTAAGAAACTCTCGTGAACAAGTGAAGCAAATTACGACTGCAACAGAAGAGCAGGCAAAACAAGCTCAAGGAATCATTAACGATGTGGTTAATATGGTAGAACAAACAAGACAGGTAACAGAAGCAGTGAGGGAACAAGCTGCAGGTGTGGAAGATATTATTAAGAGTGTGTTTTCTGCTCGTGAACAAGTCCTTCAAATTAGCACAGGAATGCAAAGTCAGAAAGAGCAAGCAAGTTATATTGTAACAGCGATGTCCAATGTGACAAGTCAAGCGGAACAAGTCACACAGGCTACGGAAGAACAAAAGGCTAGCGCACGTGAAATCAGTAGAGGTGTAGCAAATGCACGTGAACAAGTAAGACAAATTACCGTAGCGACAGAAGAACAAGCAAGACAGGCTCGTGAAATAGTCCTAGCAGTTGAAAATGTGGCTAATCAGGCAGCACAAGTAACAACAGCGGTTAAAGAACAAGCAGTAAGCGTTCAAGAAATCCAAACTGGGGTTATTGATGCACGTGAGCAAGTGAAGCAGATTACGGTTGCTGTGGCAGAACAGGCTAAACAAGCAACAGTAATTGTTGATGCTGTTCGTAATGTAACGGAGCAGGCCCAGCTAGTGACAAACGCAACAATAGAACAAGCGGGTGGAGCAGAAGAAATTGCAAAAGAGGTAAATAATGCTCGTGGTCAGATGGAACAAGTAACAACAGCAGTAGAAGAGCAAGCAATTCAAGCTGCTTCCATTGTGAAGATTGCTTCAATGGTTACAGAACAAGCAGAACAAGTAACAGAAGCAACCAAGGAACAAGCAGCTGGAGTAGAGGATATTGTAAAAGGAGTAGTCAATATTAGAAACCAAATGAAAATGGCTACTGCTGGAAGCAAAGGTTTAACTGCTGAAACGGAAGAAGTAGTGAAACAGGTGAAACAAGTGACTACTGAAACAGAGAAAGTGAAAGATGCAACTCTAGTACAAGCAGAAGAAGTTGAAAATATTCAAGCATCGATTAGAGAAGCAGGAACCGCATATGGAAAGAATAGTCTTGATATTGAACGTTTACAACGTGTAGCAGAAAATCTAAAAAATAAAAAGAACCAATTTGAGCAATTGGTTGGATCAATTAGATAACAACTAGATAAACCGTTGATATAGTTCAACGGTTTATCTTTAGATATGAATTAGCAAGGGGTAGAGAACATGGATGTTTTATCATTAAATCAGTTAGCAAAAGTTGTCTATGACTATTGTGGATTAGATTATCGAGAAAATATCACTTCGCTTGAGGCGAAAATAATTAGAAGAATTAAGGAGCAAGGCTTGTCTATTCGCAATTATATTGACTTTTTAAAGGTATCGCCAAATGAATGGGATATCGTTGTTGAGTTGCTTACCATAAATGAAACCTATTTTTATCGTGAAGATAAGCAGCTTTCTGTCTATGAAAAAGACATACTACCAAAATTTCTTGAAACCAATCCGGGGCGTAGTCTGAAAGTTTGGAGTGCTGCCTGTTCAACTGGTGAAGAACCGTACTCGCTTGCAATGACAACTCTCGAATCAAATGCATCTTTGTCAAGTAAAGTACAAATCCAAGGGACAGATATCAATAAAAAAGTGCTGAAACATGCAATGAATGGTGAGTATAATAAGAGGTCTTTATCCTTTAGAAGAATTCCTGAAAGTTGGCTTACAAGTTACTTTATTGAACAGCCTGATTCTTATCAAGTCTCCCAGGATGTAAAGAGCATGGTAAGCTTTAAATATTTGAATCTTTTAGACGAAAAGGAAATGAGCACTATTCGTGAAGAGTATGATATCATTTTTTGTCGAAATGTCCTAATCTATTTTGATCAACCTACAATTAAACAAGTGGCTACCTATTTTTATCAATCATTAAAAAAGGGTGGATATTTATTCCTAGGTCATGCAGAAAATATTTCGAATATGGGTACTGGTTTTGAGACGTTGAGCACCAATGGAACCTTTTACTATCGGAAGGGGTAGGGACGTGGATAGAAAAATAAAAGTGCTTGTTGTCGATGACTCTGCTTTTATGAGGAAAACAATAAGTGCCATGATTGAAGGGAATTCCAATTTCATCGTAATTGGTAAAGCAAGAAATGGCATAGATGCTTTAGAGAAAATAGAAAGATTAAAGCCAGACATTGTAACACTCGATATAGAAATGCCGGAACTAGATGGATTAGATACATTAAAGCGAATTATTATGGAATGTCCTCTCCCTGTGATTATGCTAAGCAATGGAGCTGATTCTACACTTGAGGCTTTTGAAATCGGAGCCGTTGATTTTATCCTAAAAAAAGAGTTAATTAAAGAAGAGAACGAAGAAGTCATAAATGATTTTCATCAAAGAATTTTAACAGCTGCCACGGCAAGGGTTCCCGTACCTCCTACAGTAATAAAGGAACACGGACCTATTGAAGAAGAGGAGATACCTGTTGTTTCGCCGACTAGTGGAAAATGGGATCTGTTAGTAATCGGTAGTTCTACTGGAGGGCCTGCCGCTCTCCAAAAGATATTAACACGATTCCCAGTGAATTTTCCTGTTCCCATCCTTGTTATTCAACATATGCCACCAGGTTTTACTAAGCCTCTAGCGGACCGATTTAATGGACTATGTACCTTAGAAGTAAAGGAAGCAGAACATAACGAGCCAATGAAGGCAGGGAGTATTTATATTGCGCCAGCAGGTCTATATACGTCGATACAAAAGAATAGTGAAGGTCAATATGTTATTCGTCTTAAGATTAGCTCACTGATAGAGTCTTTGTACAAGCCCTCGATCGATGTAGCTTTATTATCTATCGCTCCACTAGCAAAAGACAGATGTTTAGCGGTTATATTGACGGGAATGGGAGATGATGGGTTAAGAGGGTGTAAAAAGCTAAAGGAGGAGGGAGGCATGTTGTTTTCCGAATCTGAAGAGACGTGTGTGGTTTATGGAATGCCTAAGGTGGTGTACGAAGCGGGTCTAGTAGATAAGCAAATTCCATTAGGTAAAATGTTTGAGAGTATAATGGAGCTTGTGTAATTTTTAAAAATGTTTTCTTGTTTTCAAAATTCAAAAATTTGGATACATGATTTGTGGGTAATGGAGGTACTGGCGTGAAGATATATGAACACGAACAAATAAGCATCTTAGAGATCCAGAGAGAGATTACGATAAAAAATGTATATGAATTTAAAGAAACAATGGTTAAATTTCTTGAAAATAGTGGAAATCAGTTGATTTTAGATTTAAATGATGTTCCCTACTTAAATAGTTCTGCACTTGGTATCATTGCTGAAACAGCAATAAATGCGAATAAGGACCATAAGGAGTTAATTGTTGCAGGTGTTAAACCACCGATTGATG